>NZ_DFDO01000169.1:0-11350 GCF_002367915.1 Acinetobacter sp. UBA3025 | reverse complement strand
GGTTTCGACGGTTTCGACGGTAGCTAAATGCTGTTTATAAAATTTTTCAATTGCTGCAGTCTGATATTGAAGCTTACCAGACTGATTTTTAATAATTTTTATTCTAATTAATTCATCTACTAAAAGCTGAGCATATTTTTCTTCCACTTTTAAATTGGCTTTAAGCGAGTTGATTAAAGTTTCTACTTTTGCAGGCTTAGAAAAGTTACTTCTCACTAAATTGGAGCAGTATTGAAAAATCAGTTTTTGAATGTCTATTTCTGCTTTTATTTGCTGAGCAATATTTGGATTGACTAATGGTTTAGCTGAAATAACTTTAGCCTGAAATTTGGCAATTTTAAGTAAGTCCGCCACATATTCCATAGAAAAGTCATTCGACATAATCTCGAAGCAAACTTCAGAGCTTTTATATTGGGTAGAAAGCTGTCCAGCAATAAAACATAGGCCAAAATCAGCAGCGTCTTTACCTATTTTAGGCATCTTCAGGACTTTTAGTTTTCCTGCACTGATTGCAGGTGCAAGCCTGACGACACCATCCAGACTAAACCCCATGGGCGTTTTGGCATAGACCAGATAAACATATTGATATTGGGCAAGATATTGAAGGAGCTCTGTTTCAGTTTTAGGTAAGTTTTCAATATCCAATAACAGTATTTTTTTCATATGCCCTCATGAGATTATTCTAATTTAGAAACATCTCATGACTATATAACACTTCGTGACCATTCCAATAAATATATCCTTTTTCAATCAACTCTTTAAGTAAAAGACGGACATCGGATTTTGGAAATAACTGCTCGAGCAAATCACGTAATTCATAAATATCTTTAGGCTTATTTCCCTGTAATTCGCGCAGCTTGCGTGCAACTTCGAGCTGTACCGGATCAATTTTATTAAAGTTTTTGAACAGACCTTGCTGGGCAGACTGGATTGGAGATTGAGCAGGTTCAACAACAGGCTCTTCAGGATTAAGCTTCGAGATCACCTGATCCAAAGCAGGTTTTTCAGCGGATACATGTTCATTGAGATCTAGCTGCACCCACTGTTTCAGCACTTTTTTACGGAAACTGATCTGCTCATCATAGCGTTTGACTATTTTCAGATTAATCAGCATGCCAACTACATGCTGGGCTTTGCCTGGTAAAACTTGCAGAATATTGGTGACAGAATTTTTTAAGGTTTCGAGCGTGGTCGGTTTACCACTCATCTTGCCGAGCGCATCACAATATTTTTTCACCAGCTGCAAAGCCGGTTTAGCTTTAATGGCTTCAATACTTGGCAACTGGATTTTAGGTTTATCTTGTGTCCCTGTGGATGCATCCTCTGGCAGCACCTGAATCAGGCTGCAATCAATATCTGAAGCCTGTAGCATCTGCATTAGGATTTCACTGCTATCCATCGCTGAAATCAGCTCAACATGAGTATCTGCTTCAAGCAAAGCCATCAGCTGGCCCACAATCACAGCATATTCATATTCCTTATGCTCTGCTTCCGGGACATCCAGAATGATAATTTGTCCACTGCTGATCCAGCTGGCCAACTCAGTCAGTTCTTCTAAAGCAAACTCGAATTTTCCGGCACAGTTAAACAGATACAAGGTCGGATAATGTTCAACAATGTCACGTAACAGTTTAGCTGTAGGAAAGTTATTTTCGAGATCAAGAAGGACGACTTTTTGGCGCATAAGGCAAGATTAAAAACTGAGCTAGAAAAATACTATTAGAGTAGGAAGTGTGTGAAAGGTCAAATAGTTTCCATCTTCCATGACGATATTTAGATTTTAAAGATCATCTTGGACAGAATAAAAGTAGCGACTTGGTTTAAGTCTATCGAGCTTCATCTGTTTAAAAGAAAACCCTCGCGACTGGAGGGCTTTTTTTTGCTTTCTTTCTTTAAAATTATTTGTAAATTAATAATGCGGTGGACGGTTGGTGACCGGATCAAAAGCATCAATCCCTTCGGACAAATCTGCAGACTCAACACGTTGATATAACAACTGCATTTGTTTTTTTAAATCGGCAATTTCCAGATTTTGGCGAGTGACCTGCTGATTCAGCTGTTCAACTAAATCATCTAAAAATGCAATTCGCACTTGCAAATCTTCAATGGGTGCGGAAAATGACGCCTGATCATTTAGATTTTGTTGTTTAGTCATTTTAAGTCCTCATTTGGGATTTCAGGAAACATTAACATTATGGCCTATATTACTTTAAGGGATGTCCAACTGGCATTTGGCGGACCTGCCTTGCTCGACGGCGCCAACTTTAATTTGGAACGCGGTGAACGAGTATGTTTGATTGGCCGTAATGGTGAGGGTAAGTCTACCTTACTTAAACTGATTGAAGGAAGTTTACTCCCGGATAGTGGTGAAGTTTCGTTACAAAATGGCATCACCATTTCCATGCTGGCCCAAGACGTGCCGATGGATTCCGGCAAAGTTGCAGATATTGTCGCCGACGGTGCTGGTGAAGCTTCAGAAGTATTACGTGCCTACCATGAAGCCAGTGAAGCTTGCGTGCTGGGCGATATGGAAGCCTGTGACCGCATGGGACATTTGCAGCATCAGATGGATCAGCTGGATGGCTGGGCGTTAGAAACCAAAGTCAACTCAATCCTAAGTAAGATGGGACTAGATCCGGAAGCAGATCTTGCTGATTTATCTGGTGGCCGTAAACGCCGCGTTCTGTTGGCACGTGCCCTGCTCACCCAACCGGATGTGCTGTTACTCGACGAACCAACGAACCATCTGGATGTCGAAAGTATCGAATGGCTGGAAAAGTTCCTGCTCGAGCAGAATAACCTGACCTTACTGTTTATTTCGCATGACCGTGCCTTTGTGGACAGTATTGCGACCCGGATTGTCGAGCTCGACCGTGGTATTTTGCGTAGCTATGAAGGCAACTATTCACGTTACCTCGACCTAAAAGCTCAGCAACTGGAAGCAGAAGAAAAGCAAAATGCTCTGTTCGAGAAAAAACTGGCTGAAGAAGAAGCCTGGATTCGTCAAGGCATTAAAGCGCGCCGTACCCGTAATGAAGGTCGTGTCCGTGCTCTGAAAGAATTGCGTGAAGAGTCTAAAGCACGCCGCTTCCAGCAAGGCAAAGTCAACATGTCGACTCAGGAAGCACAGCGTTCAGGTAAAGTGGTGTTCGAGATTGAACATCTCAGTGTGAAGTTTGGTGACAATGCACCGATCATCAATGACTTCTCGGCGCTGGTAATGCGTGGCGATCGGATCGGTCTGGTGGGTGATAATGGTGTCGGTAAAACTACACTAATCAAAGCCATTCTGGGAGAAATCGAGCATGGCGGTACAGTCAAAACCGGTACCCAGTTGGAAATTGCGTATTTTGACCAGCTACGTAATGTGCTGGATCTGGAAAAATCAGTTAAAGATAACGTTTCGGAAGGTTCAGATCATGTCGATGTAAATGGCCAACGTCGTCATATCTATAGCTATTTACAAGACTTCCTGTTCTCCCCAGAACGTGCCCGTACGCCAGTTAAAGCCCTTTCAGGTGGTGAACGCAACCGTATTCTGCTCGCCAAACTATTACTGAAACCATCCAACCTGATCGTGATGGACGAACCGACCAACGATCTGGATATGGTGACGCTGGAACTGCTGGAAGAAATGCTGGCGGAATACAAAGGCACTCTGCTACTGATCTCGCATGACCGTGCTTTTATGGACAACGTCGTCACATCGACTTGGGTCTTTGATGGCAAAGGCAATATTGATGAATATGTCGGTGGCTATCAGGATTATCTGGAGCAGCGTCCGGATCAAACTGTGGTTGACCAGAAAATGGCAGTCAAAAAAGCTCAGGCCAAAGCTGAAGCAGCGGTTACACCTCTAGCATCGGCTCCGAAGAAAAAACTTAGCTATAAAGATCAGCGTGAACTGGAAATGTTACCGGCTGAAATTGAAGCACTGGAAAAAGAACAAGCTGAACTTTCCGATAAACTGGCGGATGGCTCGTGGTTTGTCACAGATGCAGCAGCAGCGACCAAGGCTTCTGAACGTTTAGGCGAAATTGATGAGATTTTGCTAGAAAAAATGGAACGTTGGGACGAACTGGAAAATATGACCAAAGGTTAATCTTTAAATCGCCTAGTCACTAAGCATCTGTATTCGTACAGGTGCTTTTTTAATTTGCAGTTTTTTATTTCAAAAAGCTCTTCTGCTACACTGCTGACATCTTTGATTTCAAATATTGAATTTATGAGTCGAACGCCAGAATACCAACCCGGTGAATTTCAATGGTCATTCCTGTTACCCCAATACTGGGGTATCTGGGTGGGTATTGTATTTCTGATGATTCTGGCCATCTTACCTTGGGCGATTCAGCATCGTCTGGCACGTCTACTCGGCCAGATGGCATTTAAATATTTGAAATCTCGCCGTGAAACCACGCTTCGCAATCTGGAAGTCTGTTTCCCGGAATGGTCAGCTCAAGAAGTTCAGGACAATGCCCGTATGGTCTTTATTGACCAGATGCTCGGTGTATTTGAGACCTTGAATGCCTGGTATTGCCCAAAATGGTTTAAAGGCCGGGTACAAATTGAAGGGCTGGAACATATCCAGCAGGCTCAGGCAGAAGGTAAAGGGGCTTTATTGCTCGGCACCCACTCGACTTTGCTAGATGCCGGCGGTTATTTATGTGCACAGTATTTTGAGCCAGATGTGGTGTATCGACCACAAAATAATCCCCTGCTTGATATGCTGATTTACCGTTGCCGTGCCACCATTTATGCCAACCAGATTGACCATGATGATATGCGTGGGCTGGTGCGTAACCTGAAAAATGGCCATGCCATCTGGTACAGTCCGGATCAGGATTTTGGTTTAAAACAGGGTGTAATGGCGCCCTTTTTTGGGGTACCTGCAGCCACAGTCACTGCACATCGTCGCTTATTGAAAATGACCAAGGCCGCTGCCATTCCACTCTATTTTTACCGGACTGGCGATATTAAAGATCCACGTTACTGTGTGTTGATCGAGCCTGCGGTAGAGAACTTGCCAAGTGCGGATGAAGTCGACGATGCAACCCGGGTAAATCTGATTATTGAACGCCAGTTGCGCCTTGCACCAACGCAATATATGTGGTTCCACCGTCGCTTTAAGACCCGTCCTGAAGGCTATGATAAAATCTATTAAAAACTAGAAAAAATATGAATGGTATTATTGGCAAGACAACTCAATGATCCGTTCCTTGATAAATCCACATCGCTTCTGTATGCCCTGCACGCTCAAAACCTAGAGCTTTATAAAATTCAGTGGCATGCTAATCAGCCACCAGAATTTTCTGATGAAATCCTGAATAACGTTGCAGCATTTCTTGCATGATCAGACGACCAATAACCTGTCGCTGCACCTCCGGGTGAACCAATAAATGTGGGAAATACACCACCAGATAACCATTTGAAATCGCATTTCCCAAGCCGACCAGCCGACCGTTGATACGTGCCGTCACCAGACTATAAGAATGCTGTAAAGCCTTTAAAAGCAATTGAGGTTTTTCTGCAGCTGACCATTGATTGACAAGATAGAGCTGTAGCACTTCGAATTCATTGACTGAATCATGATCGGAAATCATAACTTCCATTCAGGTAATATCCATTTTTTAATTTAAATTTTATTTTAATAATTAATTATAATAAAAAATAAGCCAAAAATAATTTAACCCGGGTTCTACATCCTGTAAAACCCGGGTTAATGAGGTTGTGCTTTCATATGTTATAATTGCTTCTTCGTTGTTGTGATTTCCCTTTCAGCATCATTTCCATGATGTTTTCATTCAGCTTCGTCTTCCTTATGAGAATATCCTTTCTCGACTCCCTGTGCTGATGAGCTTAGAATACGTGGATTCCTCTGTACTGCCCATTCGCAAGAAGCGGAAACTGCTGTAAGCAATATCGTACACTTTTCAGCTAAAACTATAAGAATTTCTCCTTATTCTTATAAGCCATCGCAATCTTATCAGTGACCTTTTTCTCTTCTTTCTCTGCCTTTTCAATTCCTTCCTGAATGGCTTCTTTGGCTTCCTGATCATCCTGATCCGTTTCTTCCAGCGCTTCCTGATGATGCTCAAATACCCGCCCAGTTTGTAATACCAGATAAACCGGAAAATGATCTGATCCGACATGTTTTAAGCGCTCCATATGCACCAGAGCGAAATCGGTGCTGTGAAACACATGGTCAAGCGACCAGCGCAATAAGGGATAATCGGCATGAAAAGTATTCACATAACGTCGGCCGACACGCGGATCCAGCAAACCACTAATACGCTGAAATAAACGTGTCGTGCGTGACCAGGCCACATCATTCAGATCTCCCATTACAATGCAGCTTTCATCCAGATCCTTAATCTGATCCCCTACAATCAGCAGTTCCGCATCACGTAAGGTTGAATCTTTGGCTTCAGTTGGGCTTGGAGGTTTCGGATGCAGACAATAAAGCTGTACCGGCTGTCCGGAACGTAACAAGACCTTGGTATGAATCGAGGGAATTTCATCGCTCAAAATAAATTTAACCTCAGTCTCACTCAGCTCAAGTTTGCTGTACAGGTGCATGCCATACAGATTATCCAAAGGTACGGGTACCCGATAGGGATAATCTGGCTCAATGACAGCCAATGCATCCTGCCATGCCTGATCGGTTTCCAACGTTAAGACCAAGTCTGGCTGATGGGTCTGGATCTGTTCAATCAGTAAATGATATTTAGTATTGGTCGTAAGGACATTAGAGACAATCAGAGAAATCTGACGATCCGGATCCAGCTGATCCTGCTTGACCTGCTTGACCTGTTTTTTCCAGACAAAGGTATAAGGCAAGACCATTTTCAGCTGATACGCCAAAGCAGCGATCAAGCCAACAAAAAGCAGCTGATTAAAGGCTGTCCAAGGATGATCGACCAGGAGAAAAAGACCAAAGGCAATGAAGCCCAAAACCAGAATCTGTAAACGTGGAAAATCTGCACCACGAATCCACCATTCATCTCGGGGAATCAGCGACCAGAAACTTAACCAGATGACCACGATTGCCATGATCTGGATAAACCCTACCATAAGATACACTCTTTACTAAGTTATTATTTTTTCTAAAAGAAGAATTGCTTTATCAATTTTGTATGTATCATAAAGCAGATATTTCGCTCAAGAATATTGATGTTTTGATTGTGTAGCTCTTGCAGTCACGTCCCTTTTTGATACACTCGAATCCCTTTTGATTTTTTAACGCACCGAGGCAAAGTGACATGAAAGTAGGTCTGGTCGGTTGGCGCGGGATGGTGGGTTCCGTCCTTATGCAACGTATGGTTGAAGAGAATGATTTTGCTCATTTTGAGCCATTCTATTTTTCTACCAGTAATGCGGGTGGTGAAGCTCCTGCATTTGGTGGTAAGACTGCCCCAGCACTTATGGATGCAACAGACATTAACAGTCTGAAGCAAATGGATGTCATTATTACCTGTCAAGGTGGCGATTACACCACTGAAGTTTTCCCAAAAATCAAAGCTGAAGGCTGGGATGGCTACTGGATTGATGCAGCCTCTACCCTGCGTATGGATGATGAAGCAATCATCGTACTTGATCCGGTGAACATGCATGTGATCAAAGACGGTCTGGTCAAAGGCACCAAAACTTTCGTGGGCGGTAACTGTACTGTTTCCCTGATGTTGATGGGCTTAGGTGGTCTATTCCAGAACAATCTGGTGGAATGGGCAACTTCCATGACTTATCAGGCAGCTTCGGGTGCAGGCGCGCAAAACATGCGTGAGCTGATTACTGGTATGGGTTATTTATATAACAATACCAAAGATTTGCTAGATGATCCGCGTTCTCCAATTCTGGACATTGATTCTAAAATTGCTGAATTGCAACGTGGTGAAGGCTTCCCGTCTGCAAACTTCGGTGTACCTTTAGCGGGTTCTCTGATTCCATACATCGACAAGCAGCTGGAAAGCGGCCAGTCTAAAGAAGAATGGAAAGGTCAGGCTGAAACCAACAAGATCCTGGGTAACCAGCAGATCGTACCGATTGATGGCCACTGTGTTCGTATCGGCGCAATGCGTTGTCACTCTCAGGCATTAACGCTGAAACTTCGTAAAGACGTTCCACTGGATGAGATCGAAGATATCATTGCAAATGCAAATGACTGGTCTAAAGTTGTGCCAAACACTCGTGAAGCATCAATGACTGATCTAACTCCTGTTGCAGTCACTGGCACATTAACTGTACCTGTGGGTCGTCTGCGTAAACTGAACATGGGTAAAGAATACTTAGGTGCATTCACAGTCGGTGACCAGTTGCTTTGGGGTGCTGCAGAACCTTTACGTCGTATGCTGCGCATCTTGATTGACTATAAAAACTTTTAAGTTTCCGTCAGGAAATAAAGCACGAAGCCGATCTTTATTGATCGGCTTTTTTGTGTAACTATTGCGTAAGTATTTTACAAAAAACAAACATCCCGTTAATCTATAATTTTCGCTATGCGATAATGACTGAGCTCACAGATGACTGTATATAACAAATTAAAGCTTGCCATTTTAGCCATTGTTGCTTCACAAAATATCTATGCGATTAATGTAGATTCGGTACAAATCCAGTCTGCACCTGGGGAATTGCTTTATGCGGAAATGAATTTCCGTCAATCAGATATTAACTTGCCCATTGAGGTAAGTTTAGCCTCGCCAGAAGACCTGATTTCTATGGGTGCATCGCATCAGCCACCGGGTCATTTAAATTTTTTCACCCGTCGCAACAGTAATGGTACTGGGGTTATTACCATTACCTCCTCGCGCCCGGTCACTGATCGTGAATTAAATATCATTGTCAAAATCAAGGAAGGCAATGCAGCACGCCTACAGCATATCCGTACTGCATTAAGACCTAAAACTGATTTGTTACAGGCCAGCCTGAAACAGAATGAACAGCCACTCGCGCCTGTCGTAGTCGTGAGTGAAAAAGATATTGCCCTGAACTTACCGGTGAGTACGCGCTATACCAATGCACAATCCAAACCAACCACCCCGTTTGTGGCAGAAAAACCGTTAGCCTTACAAAACACAGCACCTCCTGCATTATCAGCCAGCTCGATTCCTAAAACAGCGTTAGCTGCTGTGACCCATGAGCCGACATCGAGTATTGCAGCTCAAGTCACAAGCCCAACAAAACTTAATACTGAAACTGCGGTAGCAGCGACAAGTCATAGTTCACAGCAAGCTGGCAATGTAAACACTGCGCCAGTGAATACTTCATCCAAAGCAGCTCACGCGACTGCGGCTCAAGCAGATGCAACGTCAAACTTACAGGCTGCAGCGACAAAAATTCAGGCTGAAACAAAACCAGCTGAAATTACAATAGATCCAACAAATAAAAATGCAGCCTCAGCGCAAGTTTCTGCACCGACAAGCACTGAAAACCAGATGGTGTCCAGTGATCCACTTGTCAAAAAATATGCAGAACAACAGGTTCGCAAGCAGGCGGCATCCAGCACTGCACAGGACAAACCAAATTTAGCGACTAAAACTCAGGCACAGCCGGCAGCCATCAAACAAAGCACCTCAACCCAGATCAAGCCGACGTATGTGGTACAGTCAAATGAGTCGCTTTGGGGCATTGCTTCGAGGATTGCCAATGAACAGCAACGTCCAGTGAGTGAGGTCATGCAGCAGATCAAGCGTGAGAATGAACATGCTTTTATTGGGGGCGATGCCAACCGCTTGCGTAAAGGTGCAGCGCTTAATTTAGCGACCATTCATACTGCGAAAACTCCGATCCAGGCCTCAGCAATTAAGTCTGCTCAAGCACCCTCCAAACCTGCTGCAAAAACCAAATATCGTCTGAATGAGGCAGAAATGAGCCTGGTTGCCGAGAATCAGCGTGATTCCGGCCAGGTTTCTGCCAACTCAAACACAAAAGAAAATCGAACTTCGAAAGAGTTGTCATTAAAAGTTATGACAGCCCGTGAAAAAACCGTTAAATTACAGAGAAACGTAACTGAACTAGAATTGGTACTCAATCAGAAGGATCACAGAATTCAATTATTAAATGCTCGTCTTGCCCAGCTGCAACAACAGCTTAAAGCACAACAGGCAGATAAAAAGCCAATTAATTAAAAAGTTACACATGACGATTTATTGGGATAGGCGAACTTAATGACTCTATCCCCAAGGGGTAAAACATGCTGATTTATGTGATTCCATTAGTGATATTGATCATCGTATTAATTGTCATAAAAAAACGACAAGATGCTCAAGAATCAGATAAAGCAAAAACTAAAACTGTAAAAGCGAAAAAACCTGGCGCTGCGTCAAAATCCACTTCCCAAAGAACCAAAGTGGTCGAGCCAGCCGGAGTCGTTAAAAAATCAGCAACGCCTCTATCAGCAGAGACACGCAAGAAAATTGAAGGTCTGATTCAGGAACGTAATTTCTTTGCAGCTGAAGCGCAAATCAATCAGGCACTGAATCGCGATAATTCTCAACATGAGTTGTATTTACTGCTACTCGACATTCATATCCTGCAAAAAGATGAATTTGCGATTTCACAGCTGATTAACCATGTTCGCTCTCTGGAACTGGAAGATATTCTGGCTCAGGCTGAGGTCAAAAAGCGTGAGTTTGAAAACTCTTCGGTCGCTGTTCAGGATACTATTGATTTCCCAAGTGCTCAGCCACAAACCCCTCCTGTACAGGAAAGCAAACCTTCTACAGATGCCTTTGCAGACCTGGTTGCCGCCCCCGCTTCAAACGAACAGGCATTTGATGCATTACAACAGGAACTGCAACCGAGTAAACCAGCTGCTGTAGCGGAACCAGTACCTGATATCCAACCCTTAGAGTTCAACTTTGAACCGAAGATTCCAGCGGCTGAGCCAGTAAAAACGGAAGAAGTTCCGCCTGTATCAGATAATTCAGTTGAATTTGATCTTCAGATGAATACTGCTGAAACCCAGACTGCTCCAACAGCAGCAACTGAGTCAGCACCGGTTCTGGATTTTAAGCTTGAGCTTGAACCATCTATATCCTTAAAAACAGAATCAGCGCCTGCAACAACAGAAGAAATCCAGCCTTTAGATTTCTCTTTCTCTTTAGACACTCCAATACCTGCAGCAGAAAAAACAGCCGAACCTGCGACTGAGTTTGACCTGTCTAGCCTCGATATTGCAATGCCTGCAACTGAAACGCCTGCTGCGACTGAAACATCTGGACTAGATTTTAAACTTGATAATGTCGAAGCTGTAAAAGAGGCTCCTGTTTCTACAGGGGTGAATTTTGAGATTCCGACAGCGCCAGTAACTACAGCAATCGATCAACATGATCCATTGGTGCAGTCTTTCCCTGAG
>NZ_DFDO01000157.1:0-14118 GCF_002367915.1 Acinetobacter sp. UBA3025 | reverse complement strand
AAAGGTGTTCAATATGAATACTTCGTCTTCAGGTTCAGTACTGAAAACGATTCTGGCAGCTATTGCTGCCATTTTCGGTTTGGTTCTGCTATTTGGAGGAATATATCTGGCAACACTTGGTGGGTCTTGGTACTACATCATTGCCGGTCTGTTCTTCCTGGCGACAGCCGTGTTATTACAAAAACGTAAAAGCACAGCCCTTATTGTTTATGCAGTATTGGTCCTTGGTACAGTGGTATGGGGTCTTTGGGAAGTGGGTTCAGACTTCTTTGCACTGGCACCACGTCTAGATATTTTAGGCCTGTTTGGTCTGGCTCTGCTGATTCCTGCAGTAACTCGCGGTTTTGGCGATAGCAAAGCGGCAAAAATGGCGCTGACTGGCTCCTTGGCAATTACGATTGCTGTCATGATTTACTCTGTATTTAATGACCCGCAAGAAATCCGTGGCGAATTAAAATCACAGCAGCCTGCAGTGCATCAGTCTATTCCAGGTATTGCTGACGAAGACTGGCCAGCCTATGGTCGTACTCAGTCAGGTTTACGTTATTCTCCATTAAAACAGATTACTGCTGATAACGTAAAAGATCTGGAGTTAGCTTGGGAATTTCATACCGGTGATGTAAAAACGGATAAAGATTCTGGTGAAACTACGAATCAGGTAACCCCGATTAAAGTGGGTAATAACCTGTTTATGTGTACCACTCACCAGTACCTGATTGCACTTGATCCTGCGACGGGTAAGGAAAAATGGCGTTTTGATCCTAAGCTAAAAGCGGACAATACCTTCCAGCATTTAACTTGCCGTGGCGTATCTTATTATGATGCGAACAATACTGCAGGTTTTGAAAGCAGCCTGGCTGCGCGTTCAACTACGTCTGCCGAATGTCCTCAGAAAGTAATCTTACCAGTGAATGACGGACGTTTGGTGGCGGTCAATGCAACTACTGGTAAGGTATGTTCCGACTTTGGTAATAACGGCGAAGTCGATCTGCAAAAAGACATGCCATTCCCATATCCAGGCGGTTATAACCCGACTTCACCTCCTGTGGTGACAGGTACAACCATTATCATCGCCGGTTCAACCACAGATAACTATTCAACTGAAGAACCTTCAGGTGTGATTCGTGGTTATGATGTAAATACTGGTGAATTGCTCTGGGTATTTGATACGGGTGCGGAAGATCCAAATGCGATTCCTGCTCCAGGGCAAAAATTCGTAAATAACTCTCCAAACGCATGGGCGCCATTGGCTTATGATGCACAGCTGGATATCGTCTATGTACCAACAGGTGTAGGTACACCGGATATCTACGGTGGTCACCGTACTGAGCTAGACGAGCGTTATGCGAACTCTATGCTGGCGATTAATGCATCTACCGGTAAATTGATCTGGAACTTCCAGACTACTCACCACGACTTGTGGGATATGGATGTACCCGCTCAACCGACATTGACTGATATCAAAGACAAAAACGGGAAAATGGTTCCAGCGATCTATGTGCTGACCAAAACCGGTAATGCCTTTGTATTAGACCGTCGTACAGGTGAAGCGATCGTTCCGATTACTGAAAAACCAGTACCTCAGTCAGTAAAACGCGGTCCGCAAACCAAAGGCGAGTGGTATTCAAAAACTCAACCGTTCTCTGACTTTAATCTGGCTCCTAAAGATAAATTGACGGATAAGGACATGTGGGGTGCCACTATGTTTGACCAGTTGATGTGTCGTGTATCGTTCAAGAAATTAAACTATGACGGTATTTATACACCACCCTCTGAAAACGGGACGCTGGTCTTCCCGGGTAACTTGGGGGTATTCGAATGGGGCGGTATGTCTGTGAATCCAGACCGTCAAATTGCATTGACCAACCCAATTGGTTTGCCATTTGTATCTCGTCTGATTCCGCAAGATCCGAACCGTAAGCAGACTGCCAAAGGTGCAGGTACTGAAGCGGGGGTACAGCCAATGTATGGCGTGCCTTATGGTGTTGAAATCAGTGCCTTCCTCTCTCCATTCGGCTTACCATGTAAGCAACCTGCATGGGGTTATGTGGCTGGTGTTGATCTGACCAATCATGAAATCGCTTGGAAACGTCGTATCGGTACGATTCGTGACAGTATGCCGGGCATTCCATTGCCTCCATTTAAAATGGGTGTACCAATGTTAGGTGGTCCAATCTCGACTGCAGGTAATGTGATGTTTGTCGGTGCAACTCAAGACAATTACATCCGTGCGATCAACGTGACTAATGGTGATGAGCTGTGGAAAGGTCGTCTACCTGCAGGTGGTCAAGCGACGCCAATGACTTATGAAGCCAATGGTAAGCAGTATGTTGTGATTATGGCGGGTGGTCACGGTTCCTTCGGTACCAAAATGGGTGACTCTTTGGTTGCCTATGCACTACCTGACAATAAATAATGAAGTTTTATAGTTAAGTAAAAAAGCCTGATTCGTCAGGCTTTTTTATGCAAAATACAGGCTGTTATGACAATAAAGCTTGATTAGAAAATCATGAACCTTTAGCTCAGCTTTCCTGCAAGTATTCAGTTTGATCTTATGCAGATGCTGAGTCTTTAAAATTAATAAGACACTTTTAAAACGTTTGAACTCCCATGGCATGAGTGAATGCCAGATATCAGGAATATTAGCTATGCACCTTCATACCACGCGGTTGCCGATGAAATCGACTTTATCCTGTCTGATTGCTTGTATCAGTCAAGGAATTTATGCGGAAGAACCGGTTACAGAGGTACAGCGACTGGCTCCCATTGTGGTTGAAGCAACCCGTACAGATCGTGCCATTCTGGAAACACCGGCATCTACCTATTATCTGAATCAGGAACAACAGAATAGCCTGAATGTGAATCTGTCTGAAACCTTAAAAGGTGTACCAGGTTTACAACTGAATAACCGCGAAAATTATGCTCAGGATTTACAGATATCAATGCGGGGCTTCGGTGCACGTTCGACTTTCGGTGTGCGAGGAGTACGTTTATATGTAGACGGTATTCCTGCCACTATGCCGGATGGGCAGGGGCAAACCTCGAATATTGACCTGAATAGTCTGGATCATATTGAAGTGCTGAGTGGTCCATTTTCCTCACTATACGGTAATTCTTCTGGCGGAACCATCCTGACACAAAGCCGTGAAGGGCAGGGACCTGATTCAGTCACTTTGGGATATTCGGGCGGCAGTCAGAACAAAGGCCAAACGAACCTGGTGCTACAAGGTGGTTCAGAAAATGCTTCTGAACCAAGCTATATCATCAGTTCATCTTATTTTGATACGGATGGTTTCCGTGATCATAGTGGTGCACATAAAGTACTGAACAATGCCAAGCTGACTTGGGATCTGGACGATGGCTCTAAAATTAACTGGGTCAATAACTATGTCAAAATTGCAGCAGATGATCCAGGTGGTTTAACTCGAGATCAATGGCGAGAAAATCCTAAACAGGTCGCAGCGAATGTGTTGCTATATAATGCACGTAAAGAAATTGAGCAATTCCAGACAGGACTGACCTGGAACAAGCCGATCAATGATCAGCATGAATTGTACGGTATGGCATATTGGGGACAGCGTGAAGTCACTCAATATCAATCTATTCCAAGTACAGCACAAGGTGGTCCAAATCATGCGGGTGGTGTCATTGATTTTGACCGTCAGTTTTATGGAGCAGATCTTCGCTGGACCGGAACAGATATTTTACAAAACACTAAATTGATTGCTGGTGTGGCTGTAGATGGTATGACCGAAGACCGTAAAGGCTATCAAAACTTTGTCGGTAATACTTTAGGCGTTAATGGTGAACTCCGTCGTAATGAAGACAATACGCTTTGGAATGCAGATCCTTATATTCAAGCATCTTATAACTTTGCGCCAGATTGGACGCTAGATGCTGGTTTGCGTTATAGCAATGTGCATTTTAAATCTGAAGATCGATACCTAAGCAATGGCGATAATTCAGGTAAAACGACTTATGAGAAATTACTGCCTTCAGTTGCATTAAGTTGGAAAATTTTTCCTGATTTAATGACTTATGCAAGCTATGCACAAGGTTTTGAAACACCAACATTTACCGAAATGGCTTATCCGGCTGATGGTAGCAACGATGTACTAAGCTTAAAAGCGGCTGAAAGTGAAACTTATGAGCTAGGATTAAAATCTGCGAATCGCTTTGGTGATATGACCTTAGCAGCATTTCAGACTCAAACCAAAAATGACATTGTTTCTGCGGGAAGTGATGGCGGGCGCTCAACATTTCGTAATGCAGATAAAACTCTAAGAAAAGGATTAGAGCTATCTTGGAATAAAGATCTTTGGCGTGATCTAACAGCTCAAGCCAGCTATAGCTATATTGATGCAACATTTGATGCCGATATTCCAGCAATTGGTACAGTAGCTGCAGTTTCGTCAGGTAATTATATTCCTGGAATTGCTAAAAATCAGGTTTTTGTCAGTCTAGGCTGGAAACCTGAAAATGGCTTTAATGCAGGTCTTGATGTGCGTTATTCAGACCAAATTTTTGTGAATGATATTAATTCTGAAGTTGCACCAAGTTATACAGTGGCTGGGGCTAATGTAGGCTATAACTGGAATGTCAAAGATTTATCTATAAAAACGTTTGCACGCGTAGATAATCTGTTTGATAAGGATTATTCAGGTTCAGTCATTGTCAATGAAAGCAATGGTCGTTTCTATGAACCTGCAGAAGGTCGTAACTGGAGTGCTGGGTTAAGCGTGACAAAACAGTTTTAATTTAAATCTGATTTAAGCTTTCTCAATTTATTCAAGATTCATGTTCACATGTGAATGTCCGCCAAGATAAGCAATAAGTGCGAATCTATGGTGGACATTTCTATTTGAGGCTAATATATATTTTATTTCGTATAATGTATATTATGTTAAATAGGATATTATGCATATGGCCTATTTCTGTATGTAGCACTCACCAATTAGTTAATATGTCTTTTTTCATCCTAGTCGTGTTAAACGTAGATATTAAGATTAGTTTGAAGGTTTTCTTTATATAAATTACCTAAATATTTACCTCATAACCTAGATGAAGCTCATCCGCAATTTTTCCTCGAATACCCCAGTTTTCTTTAGGAGTTTCAAATATAGTTATTTCAATATCATTGGATTTAATCCCACATAAATGACTTATATTTTTAAATAAAGCCTAAATAAATACTCTCTTGGTCTCTTTGTTCTTCCTTCAAACATTCAAATCTCGATAATGGTCTAAGATCTGGATCGATCCTTTGAGTAAATAAAATTTTCAGACTCTAAAGGTATAAATCGTTGAAAAATCTTTTCTCGGGACAATTTAGCTCTTTGACTAAAGCTTGATGAATAGCTTTACTCAGTTCTATTCTATGTAGTTCGATTGTTTTATTTAAAGCATAAATTTTTATTTGAGACATTGTTTTCTACGCTCTTATAGTTACAGTTTTAATTATAGTGTGCGCTTTAATCTGGCTAGCGTTGTTGTTCAGCATCATTCATAAAAAGTTCAATTATTTATACAAAACAACTAAATGCTGCCCTGTCTAAATTGATAAAATTCTGGTCCTCTTTAAAAAACTTGAAGATTGATAAGGACTAAAGTGAACAGACAACATGATTTACCTGAACTAAGTAAATATAGTGAGCTAAGTAGCGATGAACAAGTAGCTATTCATCAAATGCTTATCTCTTACGTACGCTCAGATCACTTTTATAATATTATCTTGACTCACAATGTTGAACCCTATGACTTGGTTAAGCTTGTAAGTATTAGTTTTGAGAATAGAGACGCAGCTATCTGGGTTCATTTCGAAACAATAACGGCTGAAAGACTAACTATGCCTCTCGATTTTATTTCAAGAATAGAAATATATAATCAGGAAATATTTTAAATATTGAGACTTAAAGTGCTGGAATTTATTTAAGTTGCTTCGGAATTTTAAATCTATTAAAAAATAGAGAAGGTTAACCATCTCTATTTTTTTAAACTGAAAATTTAATTATTTCATAAATTTCAATAACTTAAAATTATAAATATAACATGTAATATAGCAATTTCTTTAAATTAACATATCACATGTTACATCTTAATTTGACTAAGCCATCACCTGGGCTTTGTATAAATCATCTTCGTGCTGTCTGAGTAATTCTATAAAAGCAGGAATAGTGTCTGGATCCAGGAGATAAGGATTAAATCCATCATGATGATTCTTGATAAAGAACTCAATGAGATCATTATGGACATTGGCATACTTCATGTGCCAACTAGAAAAAAGATATGAGTCGATTAGTTCATAAGAAAGAATTTCACAGTTCTTATGGCGTGGATCTTTAACTATTCGATTATAGAAAAGGTCTTTTACACTTTCTTCAGTGCCTTCCAAACACTGGACAAAATAATTATTACCAAAATAGAGTGCGCCATAGATTTTATGTAACTCATTAAATTCTAAGGCTTCTGTTAAAATATTATAAAGTTCAGAAGTAGAGCATTTCTCATCTTTGAACTTACTTACATATAAAAGCCTTACATCATTCATAATAAAAATTTCCTCCTGCTTAAAAAAAGTCCATATGAAAATATAAAAATTTGAACGAATGGTCAATAAACATGTAATGACAAGGTAATTTAATGATCAAATTACATACTTCTTATTATTGGGGTTTTCTTATAGCCTTTTGATCTTTTTAAATCAGGATTCATAACAAGGTTCTCTTTTCGTCAAGAACCTTGTGTTATTGAATTACAGGACAGTTTATTTTTCTTGCTTTTCTATATGCACTGTTGCTGTTCGCCCTGCAACGAAGGCAAGTTCATCCTTTGGTAACTCATCCAGAATAATCTTAACAGGGACACGTTGGGCTAAACGTACCCAGCTAAAGGTTGGATTCACATTCGCTAAAAGACCTGAACCAGCAGTACGTTCGCGATCTTCAATCCCCGAGGCAATACCTTGCACATGGCCCTTAAGTTTTTGCGAATCACCCATCAGCTGAATTGTAGCTGGTGCTCCCACGTAAATTTTATCCAGTTTGGTTTCTTCAAAATAACCCACTACATAGAGCTGCTTACGATCTAGTAATGCTGCAACCGCTTGGCCAACTTTGACATAATTCCCTTCTTTTAATTCAAAATTTGATAATGTCCCATTTGCCGGAGCAACAACTTCTGAACGATGTAAATTAAGTTGCGCGAGATTGAGGTTATTCTCGGCGACTTGTATTAATGCTTTTTGCTGTTCGATATTCGCTTTGGCCTGTTCGATTGCAGCTAAAGACTGCTCATGCTCGGCATGTGATTCATCTCGTGCAGCAAAAATTTGATCCTGTTCCTGTTTTGAAATAGCACCATCCATTAAGCTTGAATAACGACTTGCATTCTTGTCTGCCAGATGAATATTTGCTTGGGATTTCACGACATTGGCTTTAGCATTCACCAGTTCAGCCTCAGCTTGCGCTAGACCTGCTTTTGCTTTCGCAAGATCCGCACGAGCTTCTTGAACATCCAGTTCTTGACGTTCAACATCAATTTTAAATAAAGGCTGCCCTTTCTTGATGGTCTGGTTATCCTGCACCAGGACTTCTGTGACCAGGCCTGAAATATCTGATGACACCTGAATTACATCACCACGTACACGCCCGTCCCTCGTCCATGGCTCAGAATTATAATAATTCCAGATATGTCGAATCACTAAAATGGCGAGAACAGCCACTACCGTCAAAAGTACAGGCCGCAAATATTTGCGTAAATTGACAGATGTCATATACGGTTTTCCTCAATCATTTTAATATCAGACCTCATAGTAATAAGCCTGCCCAATGGACGGCGCCCAGCAAAAGTACGTAAGTGCATAAATAGAAAATATTCGGCATGATGATCCAGTCATTTGCGACTAGTCTGTCTAGCCACTTCATCAAGATTCTGAGCAGTACATAGGCAATCACAGCTTGAATCAATAAAATCGGCACATACACACCATAGATATTCAGCTCTCCCATGTATTAATCTCCTGCGCCTGCATATCTTGGCGGTGCCTTGATATGACATAAGCTGCTACGAATATTGTTGAGTGAAATATGCAGCCGTTCTACAACATCTGTATGTTCCTGCATGATGAGATCTGCTTCCAAAGCCTGTATTTTGTTAATTAACTGTGTGAAGGCAGCATCATAATTTTGTCCAATTTCTTTGGCACGAAAATATTCATCCAGCTGTATTTGAAGATCTTCGAGTTGCTGGGTCAAAGGCTGCTGTTCAGGTAACTTGAGTATGAGTTCTTGTAACCGTGCCAGATCCACGATGGCGCTGGATTCAATGAGTGCTTGATTGATTTTATTTTTCAGATCTTCAGATTCTACAGCTTTAGTATTCAATACCCCGATGCGGTCAATCATCGTACGTAAATGGATGCGGAACCGTACCCCATAAGGAATATACAGTGCTTGTCGAATTGCTCGGTTATGAATGGCCAAAATGCGCTGTACGGTTATATCTGGCGACATAGCACGGATCATATGGATAATAAATACAGCGATGATTGGCCCGATCACTGTACCAATCGCTGCATTGAAGAAAGAAATTTGATCCAGGGTATAACGGTTCTGAAAATTCAGTCCCATGATCGTACCCATCAACAAAGGCAAACCAATTCCAACCAAGGGTGGATGCAAAAAAAGCATCAGGCAATATATGCAGAATGGTGCAAGTACAAGCGCTAACTGCCAGAATTCTATAATATTTGGAAAAATTCCATACGCATATATGAAGATAACGATCGAAGCATATAAGCTACTACGAATAAACAGCTTCAATGCAGGCACTGGATTATCCAGCGCCGTTAATATACATGCACTGATCGCAGCCATTTCAGCCAGCATAAATCCTGCTTTCCAACCGCTTAAGATCCAAAAGGCAGTAGCAATAAAAACAGTGAGGCATGCAGAAACCCCGCCCCGCACTGCTACGCCATGATCACGATGCAGGGTTGGATAGTTTGTAGTAAGTGGAACAATCATTTCAGGCAGTGAAGTATCCCCTTGTTGGATTCGCTGCCAGATCAACTTAATTGCATGGATATTCCGAATGAAATGGCGGATATCCATTTTCAAGCTTTTCAATATCACAATTTGATCATCTTTTGAATGTTCAAAAATTTTCAGGAAATCTTTTTCAAAATCAGTGGGAAGTTGATTCAGTTCAGACTCTTTTAATGTATGTTCATCAGTTAGATATTTATTAATTTTGGAATGTAAATCTGCTAATGGCTGGCGATATCCTGTATCAATGAAGTCTAACTGTTGCATGCGTTCTGACATTGCCACCAAATTACTCACCAGCATTGTGATCTGGTTCAGCATTTCCTGCAGTGGTTTGGTCATTCCCTGTAGAGCCGACTTTTCATAGCTTAAATGCACAGCCATGACATGAATATCTGCAATATCTGCAGCTAATTGGCTTAAAGCTTTTGTATAGTTCTGGTCTTGACGTGGTTCTAATAGAATTTTATTAAAAATCTGCTGAGTATCCACTAAGGTTTTACTGACACGACTTTTCACTGCGGGGCCAATATGCATTGGAAATATCGTCGTTGTCACAATCGCACTGCAAACGACGCCAATTGTAATTTCCAGAAAGCGTCCTACTGCCATATCAAATAATGAAGCAGTATCAATAAAGTAAATTATATTGAAGCAGATAATGACAGTCGTATATCCAGCCAGCATCAGTATATAACTGCGCGGTGTACGATCAAGCAAAGAGAAATATAAGCAGAGGCCAACCCAGCAGGATAAAAACAGCGTAAACAACCACGGTGTATTGATTAGCCAAGGAGTAACTGCAACTGCCACAATTGCGCCTAATAAAGTACCTAGTACACGATAGATACTTTTTGAAGCGGTCATACCCGTATAAGGATTGGCAATAACGAAAACTGTGCCAATAGCCCAAATCGGATAAGCAAGATCCAAAATCAACGCAACGTAGAGCGCCAAAATACCAGCCACAAACGTTTTAGTCGCAAAAATCCAGTCCATTTTATTTGGACGAAATGCGAGTAAAGATTTTATAAGCAGCATGGTTTCTCTCTAAGAGCTTATTTTATTTTCTAAAGTAAATAACCTGCCCACCAAGCCCAAAGAACTCAGTGACAAAATTTTTACTTGTTGAAAGTCTATAAAATTAGAATATTCAGCTGATTAAACTGAAACTGGTTGATGAAAATATAAAAAGCAAAAGATAATGCTTTGCTTAATTATTCATCATTGGATATTTGTGTAAGTAATTTTTTCAAATAACCGCTTTATTGTCAATAAAAATATCTCTATATGAGAATAAGTATGATTTTTTTATCATTGCATAGGCCGTTATGCTGAATATTTGTCTCTTTTCTTCCTATATCCTCATGATTCGAGAATTTTAGGTAAATAGTTGCCTCTACTACCCTCTTTTAAGCTAAAGTGAGTCATAACCTTTTTCAATGGTCAGCACTTCAGGTTTTTTATGGCGCAAGCAAGTTTTGGAAAAATTCTTACTGTTCTCGATCTATTTTCGTTATCACGTTCAGTGATTAATGTAGATATCATCAGTGAAGAATTAAACCTCTCCAAACCCACCAGTTATCGCTATTTAAAAGAATTAGTATCGGCTGAACTTTTACAGCGAATCAGTGGCACATCCGGTGATTATACGCTGGGTTCAAAAATTGCTGTTCTGGATTATATTTCAAGAAAAACTGATCCTTTGGTTCAGATCAGCATTCCCTTTATGCAGGAAATCGTCGAACGGACTGAATTCTCTTGTATATTGACTCATCTTAATTATGATTCTTGTATCGACTTACATGACGAAGTCTTTAAAAATGCACATCTGCTTTCATTTGGACGCGGTTGTCCACGTCCTGTCTATGTAGGCTCATCGTCAAAAGTCATCATGGCACATTTACCGAAGCAAGCTTTGCTTGATTATTATCAACGTTATGCAGATGCATTTGAAGAAGTGGGATTTGTGCAGAATGAAACCGCTTTTCTGGAACAAATGAGAAAGATTAAAAAACAGGGTTATTATTATTCTAGTGGTGAACTTGATCCTCAAGTTGCAGGTTTGTCTGTACCAGTTAAATTCTCTCTTAAAGAACCACCTTTAGCGCTTACTTTATTAGCTTCAAAAAATAGATTTGATTTCGTAAATTTGGAAAAATTAGTACAAATTCTTCAGGAGAAAGCACAGATTATTGAAAATAAGTTCCTTTACCATCCTGCAAGCACAAGTGACATTCGTAATAATTTAACCAAATAAAATTTAAATTATGTTTGAAAAACTATTCATATTCTCATAATATGATTCTTAGTCTTTAAGTCATAGCATTCTTAACTGAATTAAATGGCGAGAAGATTCCTCAGAGGTAAAAAAGCCTATTTCGAATGAGATAGGCTTTTTTATTTTAATTTTGGATTTATAACAATAATGCGGATACATTTAAGGAAAGTTAAGAATTTTACAATTGCGATGTGTAGATAAAATCTAAAGTTAGAAATTTGAAATCGTATAAATTCATCCATTTTATGCTTTTAATTTTAGCTCTGCTTTAGAATCCTTCTTGATCAAAAACGAGATAACTAAGAAGCCCATCAAGCTTCCTATAATTGGATCATAAAATCTTTATAGCTTAAGAATATTATCCCAGTACGGCGGATCTCCAATTTCTTTTAAAATAAAATCAAGCACAGTTCTAACCTTTTGTGAACGAATTCTGTTTTCAGGAGAAACCAGATGAATCCCTATAGAATAAGGTTCCACTGTACTGATCCAGTCAGGAAGGAGTTGAACCAGTTTACGTGTTTTGAAATAGTCTTCCGTAAAAATCCAGGTTGGAAATAATACAATCCCCCGTCCTTCCAATGCCGCATCTACCAGGACTTCTGCATTATTGCTTCTTAAAGGTCCTTGTGGCTCAATTAAAATCGGAGTGTCATGCTCCTGTTGACGGAAATACCAGCGTTGGCTTCCTGAAACGCCCTTATACACCAGACACTGATGATTCTGAATCTCGTATGGGGAATGTGGAGTTCCATGTTTTTTAAGATATGCAGGACTCGCACACAGCACATATTGTTGATCACAAACCTTGCGTGCAATTAATGCTGAATCTTGTAATGAGCCAATCCTTATCGCAATGTCTACGCCTTCTTGTACAGGATCAATAAAAGTATCCGTCAAGGTTAGCTCGACTGAAAGATCTGGATAGCTATCATGCAATTTATTCACTATACGCGATATATGTAGCCTTCCCAGCGCAACCGCTGTATTGATACGAATTAACCCTCTGATCGCATTTTTACCAGAAATTTCTTCATTGGCTAGATCTAGCGTATCCAGCACTTCCTTAATTTGCACAAAGTACTTTTCTCCTATGTCAGTTAGCCGGACAGAGCGTGTATTACGATAAAAAAGTTGCTGTCCAATTTCCTGTTCAAGTTTGGAAATAGAACGAGATACTGAGGAAGATGGAACCTGAAAATGCTTTGCCGTAGCTGAAAAACTGCCTGTGGTTGCTACCATCACAAAATAGCGTAATGCATTGAGTTGCATACTTGATCTATCCCTGAATTTAATTCAATCATTTTATTATTGTCATAATAGCAATTATGTTTTGAAAAATTGCGGAATTGTAGCTTTTAAATAAGAGAATATAATTCGTTGCTTTCTTCCTTTGGAAAGCATATATGAAACAGTTGTGGATTTTCCCATTAGTCGTTCTTGCAGGTATGGGGTTATCTGTTGAAGCGGGTTTACTGGGTCCACTCGGGGAAGAAATTGGGCATTTCTGGGCGACCTTGGGAATTTTCGCGATCGGATCAATGCTCTTAACCTTGGGGTTGATCTTCAGCCGTCCAAAGCTTTCTCTCATGTTCAAGCAGCCACGGTGGCAACTGACTGGCGGTATATTAGGCCCTATATATGTAGTGGCTTTAACTGTAGCGACACCTCATATTGGCGTTGGCCTGACCATGGTGGGCATCCTGTTTGGCCAGGTTGCGACCAGTCTTATTATTGATCACTGGGGTTTGTTAGGTAGCCATAAACGGGCTGTAGACAAATATCGTATTGGCGCGCTGGTAGCTATTTTAGCTGCATTATGGCTTATTCAATAAGGAAGCTTCTCCATGATTTATATAATGTTATTAGTCGTTATTTTTGGCGGAGCAGTTTTATGTGCTCAATCTTCAATTAATGGTCGTCTAGGTGCTAAAGTAGGCGTATTAGAAAGTTCTTGGCTGACCTTTGTTTTAGGTGCTTTAGTCAGTTTTCTAATTGCTTTCTTTCTTGAACCAAACCATGAGTTGAATTTATTCACAGCCCCAAGATGGCAATTAACAGGTGCATTTTTTGGCGTGGCCTATATGCTTACGATTGTATTTGCTATGCCTAGACTGGGCGCTGCTGCCACCACTGTCGCCGTCATTAGTGGCCAGTTATTAATGAGTCTGCTCATCGATCATTTTGGATAGTTGAATAATCCGGTGATTCATTTAGATGGATCCAGACTAGCAGCAATTGCCCTATTAGCTGTTGCACTATTTTTTATCTATAAAAGTAATATTGCAGCCAAAGCACAAGCTGAAAATTAAGATACTATGGAAGGAAAGAGATTTTAGGTTTTAAAATCTCTTTTTTTATGAGCTCATAAAGTTATTTTGAGGAATCTAAGGGTAATATTAGGCATAGTTCATAAGTCATTTCACTTAAGCATGCATAATCAATTTTCAGGCAATAAACAAATTCGTGTAGTCTCAAACTTTTCAGAACTCGTTAATTCGGATTTTAAGGGTGCGATGAATGCGATTTGCTGGTCTAGAAATTTAGCAGGTGATTTTGCCGAGATCGTGAATAAGCTTCATTTACAGGAAAATATGACTGAAGTTTCAATTGATGATCTTATGAAACTCCAGCTGTCAGAAAGCGGTCATCTGGCAAGAAAGATTATCTTAGAAGATATACAGCTACTGACTGACTACGGCGCTTCCCCTTCACTCAATCTGCTCAAATGCTATGAACGGGATAATAAGCTCGATTTCATTACTACAGATGTCTATTCATTCCATGTCGATC
>NZ_DFDO01000291.1:0-3579 GCF_002367915.1 Acinetobacter sp. UBA3025 | reverse complement strand
GGTATGAATTGAACCCGTTACCGGATCTTCATTAATCCCGTTACTCGGTGCAAAATAACGTGATATGCAATCATATTGCGTATCACCAGCGGTAATCGCGACATCCAGTAATGGACCCGCTGCTGTAATCGCGGTTCTTTTTCCATTCAGCTGCTTCAGCAGTTCAATATTTGGCTGCTCTTCTAATACATCCTGCACTGATTCATATTCAATAATATAACCTTGTGTATTCAGATAAACGTTTTTAAAAGGTTTCGTCAGGGCCTGTCTTAAGGCTTCCGGATAATCTGTGATGAGTTCAGGCTGACGGATCGGGAAATTCATCCGGATTTTGCCATCCTCATCCTGGCATACTGTAAAAATGCCCAGATCTTTGACATGAAAATAAATGGTTTTTGCAGAGCTAAAATCCTTGAATAATACAAAGCTGCTGGCCAATGTGGCATGTCCACAGAAATCCACTTCCTTGGTCGGCGTAAACCAGCGAATTTCATAATTTTCTGCATCCAGCACTTTGACAAAAGCGGTCTCAGACAGATTATTTTCCAGGGCAATATTCTGCATCAGGTGATCATCCAGCCAAGCATCCTGCACGATGACTGCAGCGGGATTTCCCTTAAATAGAGACGTCGTAAAAGCATCCACCTGGTACATTTTCATTTTCTTTACTCCTGTATGTAGGTGTTTAGTTTAAAAGCTTTTTTCCAGAAGAGGAATTTTATATGCTGTGGATCAGATGATTTATTTTTCTCCCTTTTCACTCATTAAGGTTCTTTATGAACAATTCACATATTCAAACTGTACCTTTAGAAAAAGCCTATCGCCTGATCACACATGGTCCCACCGTGTTAGTGTCTGCCAATGATGGACAAGACACTGATGTCATGGCCGCTGCCTGGGCATGTGCACTCGAATTCAGTCCAGCAAAAGTCACCGTAGTGCTGGATAAAAGTACCAAGACCCGAAAAATAATTGAAAATTCAGGCTACTTTGCCCTGCAGATTCCGACCCTTAAACAGCTGGAAATGGTCTATAGCCTGGGAACATTGAGTCTGTACAATGACCCAGACAAACTGGAGCAGTCCGGTGTGCAGTTATTCAAATTCGCAGATCAAGAGATTCCAGTAGTAGAAGGTTGTGCCGCCTGGATTTTATGTGAGCTGATTTCCGAGCCACATAACCAGCAGACCCATGACCTGTTTATTGGTAAGGTCATTGCGGCTTATGCCGATGATCGGGTGTTCCGTAATGGGCACTGGTACTATCATGAAGTCAGCGAAGAATGGAAAAGTATTCATCATGTCGCCGGTGGCCACTTCTATACCATTGGCGAAGCTGTCACAGTCAAAGATGCAGAATAAATGACTGATCTTTTTAAACAAATCATATAAAAAATTCTTGTAAACAGGCAGCTTTGACCACAGTCAGACTGCCTGAATTTATGCTACTTTATCCATAATATCTGTTTGGTCTGATGTCTTATGATGCCGTTTAAAATCCACTGTATTGATGTCAAAAACTCATTACAAAATTATATCTGGTTACTTGAACATACACCGACGCATCAGGTCGCGGTCATTGATCCCACTGAAGCGGTGCTAGTTCAAGATTATTGTACCGAACACGGGCTTGAGCTGAGTCAGATCTGGCTCACCCACTGGCATAAAGACCATATCGGGGGCGTTCCGGATTTAATTCAAAAGCAATCATTACCGGTATATGGCCCAAAAGCTGAGCTGGAAAAAATTCCGTTTATTAACCATCCACTTGAACATGACGACCAGTTCAGTTTTCATGGTGTTGAGGTACAGATTATCGCCGTACCGGGTCATACCCTAGGCCATATCGTGTATTTCCTGGATGCTATTGATGTGCTGTTTTGTGGCGACACTCTGTTTGCCATGGGCTGTGGACGGGTATTTGAGGGCACTTATCAGCAGATGTACCACTCTCTGGCTCGTCTGGCTGCCTTACCGCCACGTACTCAGGTTTATTGCACGCATGAATACACGCTGTCGAATGCACAGTTCGCCAAACATGTAGAACCGGATAATCCAGCAATTCTGGAGCGTTTCGAACAGGTTGAGCGTATGCGCATGCTAGGACAATGCACCTTACCCAGTACGATTGCAGCAGAACTGGAAACCAATCCTTTTTTACGCGCAGACAGTGTCGAAGAGTTTCAACGTTTACGCGTGATAAAAGACTCGTTTTAAACTATAGCTGCCTTACAGCAACTGATGTTCCTTAGCATAGTCATCCAGTTCCTGCTGGGTGACCACTCGTACCGCATTCATTTCATCAATTCTGACCAGCAATAATCCACCCAAAGCAGGTTGATAACGGCGCGCACTGCCAAATGGCGTATACACCACCTTGGACTGCACTGAAAAATCCAGCCAGTCTTCATGGCCCAGCATCACAGCTACAGGCTCCTGCCCTTGTTGCTGCATAAGTTCAATTTGCTGTTTGACGTACTGCTCAATATTTAATTCAGTCATCATCAATCTTATTTAAATTATATCCATGACAGTATAAAGCGTTGAGCTTAAAACCATGACCTGAATACTCGGAAGCTTTGCTGGATTGTATATTTTTAAGCCTTACTCAAACTCTAAAACTTTAAACCACGCTAATTCCTAATTTAAAATGAATAACAAATAAACAATTATTGATTTAAATATTTGAATATTAATAACTATTCAAAAAATTATTTAGGCTTAAAATTAAAATATTTAGTTACAACATCTTGAAAATAATAAAAAACATAGACTTAGATTAAAAAACCTATATTTCGTCTATATTATCTTGTTCATTAAATCCGCAAATTCAATTAAATTAATTTAAATAAGGGTATTTGCCCTTTAAAACGAAAATTCTCACCCTTATCTATGATTTAACTGATGAAGGAGTTATCTCGTGAAAAAAGTGGTTAAAGCAAAAAACGTTCTCGCATTTAGACTTTGGTTAGAAAAATTGGGGTATTCGGTTCGCACCCTGGCAGACAATCGTGGTTTTAGTTTCAGTTTTAAAAAAGAATATGGTCTGGTGACCTGTGATCTCTCTGGTAATACCCTTGCGATGCAATTGGGTGAAGAATTCGAAGACCATTTGAAAGCTTAATTTGCGTCACTTTTAACGCGAAAGATCAATTCAAACATCTTAATTTAACGCCAAGCTAGCCCATTTCGATGGGCTTTTTTTATAGCTATAAAATTTCAGGCGAAAAAAAAACAAGGCATCAACCTTGTCTCTTTTGAGTGGTGGGGACGGAGAGACTCGAACTCTCACACCTCGCGGCGCTGGAACCTAAATCCAGTGCGTCTACCAATTTCGCCACGTCCCCATCGGGTACCAACTTATCGCTGGATTTCTCAAACTTTAATGGCAGAGGATCAAGGATTCGAACCTTGACGAACGGTTTTGGAGACCGTCATGCTACCATTACACCAATCCTCTACTCGACCATCTCTACTCATTCTCATAAGTAAATTTGGTGGGGACGGAGAGACTCGAACTCTCACACCTCGCGGCGCTGGAACCTAAATCCAGTGCGTCTACCAATTTCGCCACGTCCCC
>NZ_DFDO01000006.1:0-4334 GCF_002367915.1 Acinetobacter sp. UBA3025 | reverse complement strand
CATAAAACAAGAGGAAGCTCATTTGAGCTTCCTCTTGTGAAAAATTGTGGGACAGCAATGCCATTTAGGACTCTTTTTTTATCTGTTTATTTTTAACGTCCAAGCAAACCACGTGCAACAATTTCTTTCATGATTTCATTGGTACCGCCATAGATCCGTTGAATGCGGGCATCGACAAAGAAACGCGAAATCGGATATTCCGTCATATAGCCATAACCACCAAAGAGCTGAAGCAGATTGTCAGCAACTTTCATCTGCATATCCGTTGAGAAGCTCTTTAGCGCTGCTGCAGTTTCAACATCCAACTTGCCTTGCATATACAACTCAACATTCTGGTTATAGAAAGCTGCTGTTGCCAGCTCGTCAATCTTGGCTTGTGCCAGTACAAAACGGGTATTCTGGAACTGACCAATCGCCTGACCAAAGGCCTGACGCTCTTTGACATATTGAGTCGTTACATCAATCGAGCCACGAATCGCCCCCAGTGCGGTTGCCGCAATAGCGGTACGTTCACGTGGGAGTTCCTGCATCAGATAGACGAAGCCCTGACCTGGCTGACCCAGCAATTGATCTTTCGGTACTTTGACATTATCGAAGAACAGCTCTGAAGTATCCTGTGAATGCAGACCAATTTTGTCCAAGTTCTTGCCTTTTTTAAAGCCTTCCAGATGCGTATCCACCAGCATCAAAGACACACCTTTGGCGCGTGCTTGTGGATCTGTTTTCACGGCTAATACGACTAAGTCAGCATGCTGACCATTGGAGATAAAAGTTTTAGAACCATTCAACAGATAATGGTCACCCTGCAAGATGGCATTGGTTCGCATGGCTTGCAGATCAGAACCTGCACCCGGCTCAGTCATGCCAATCGCACCGACTACTTCACCAGATACCATTTTCGGTAGCCAGTATTTTTTCTGCTCTTCTGTACCGATATGCAAGATATACGGCGCTGCGATATCCGAGTGACAAGACAGGCCGGTTGAGATGGCGCTATAGCCTGCTCGAGCTGACTCTTCGATTAACATCAGGGAATAGTGGGTCGGAACACCGTAGCCACCATATTCTTCCGGAACATCGACACATAAGAAGCCATTTTCACCCATCGCATTCCAGACTGAACGCGGCATCATGCCTTCACGCTCCCACTCTTCATAGTAAGGCGCTACGTGTTCATTCATAAAGCGTTTGAAATTGTCGCGGAAAAGTTCCAGGTCAGCATCGTAAGCCAGCATTCTTTTATCCTTATCGTGTTTATCGTTTTATTTCCTGTGCACAGGCTAACTATTTTTAGAAAGGCTGTCATGTGCCTGACTTATTTTTTCGCTAACTTCACAGTCAGATAAAAATAAAAAAGGAAGCCGAAGCTTCCTTTTTATGACCTACAAGACGAACTCAAACTTAATGAGCGTTGTTGCCTTCCTGCGCCATTTTTTCATCAATTTCAGCCGGATTTGCTAATGCATAGTTCAGCTTGTCCATGTCTAACTGACCGACCCATTTTGCTACAACCAGAGTTGCCAAAGAGTTACCGACCAGATTGGTCAAGGCACGAGCTTCAGACATGAAGCGGTCAATACCGAGAATCAAGGCCAGACCTGCAACCGGAATATTACCTACAGCCGCTAAGGTTGCTGCCATCACGATAAAGCCTGAACCAGTTACACCCGCTGCACCTTTAGAAGAAATGAGCAATACGAGAAGCAAGGTAATCTGGTGAGACAAATCAAGTTGCGTATTGGTCGCCTGTGCAATGAAGATTGCCGCCATTGTCAGGTAAATCGAAGTACCATCCAGGTTAAATGAATAACCGGTTGGAATGACCAGACCTACCACTGACTTTTCAGCACCTGCAAGCTCGAGTTTTTTCAACATGCGTGGCAATACAGATTCAGACGATGAAGTACCGAGTACAATCAGTAACTCTTCACGAATCAGGCGAATCATCTTGACAATGCTAAAGCCGGTAAAGCGAGCAATTGAACCTAGCACAATAAAGATGAACAGCAAACAGGTGATATAGAAGCAGATGATCAACTGAGCCAATTGTGCCAGAGAACCGATCCCATATTTACCGATCGTGAAAGCCATCGCACCAAATGCACCAATAGGTGCAAGTTTCATAATCATGTTCACGATGTTAAAGAACACATGTGAAATCTGATCTACCAGTTTGAGGACTGGCTTACCTTGTGCACCCAGTTTGTGTAATGCAAAACCGAACAGGATCGCAAATAAAAGGACTTGCAGGATTTCGCCTTCGGCAAATGCTCCGACTACCGTATTTGGAATGATATTCATAAAGAAATCAACGGTAGACTGAGAAGCACCCGACTCTACATATTTAGAAATCCCGGCCGTGTCCAGCGATGCCGGATCAACATTCATCCCAACGCCTGGCTTGGCAATATTAATCACCAGAAGACCAATGATCAGCGCCATTGTTGATACGATTTCGAAGTAAAGTAGAGCGACACCACCAGTTTTACCGACTGATTTCATGCTCTCCATACCTGCGATACCGCTAACCACGGTACAGAAAATCACAGGTGCGATGATCATTTTAATTAAACGGATAAATGCATCACCCAGCGGCTTTAGTTGTTCGCCCAGACCTGGAACATATTGTTCTGCACCATTAATGATTTGTGTACCACTTGGCGAGAAATGTCCGACGAGGATACCCGCAATAATGGCTACAATCACTTGAAAATAAAGCGACTTATAAATTGGTTTTTTAGCCATAACCTTACTTCACGATATACTTCTAACCAGAAGCAATATTCAGTTTTCACTTATTTTTAAAAAACAAGCGTCCAATACTTGATTGTCTGAAACAAAAAAGTGCCTATGTATCAAAAAATTAATCTGATACTGAAATTAGAATGTGTATGTACATTTAACAATCACAGGAACACCGATCTTTAAGAAAAGTCAGTGCATTGATCAGGAGATAAAGCAAACACAAGAATTGCGTGAAATTTTAACCGCTTTTTAGACTTTTGTTTAACCCGAAATGTTAAATTTGCCTAAATACTAAACAATACCTCTTAGACTATAGTCTTATAAAACTCTAATAATTCTGCAAAATAAGAAGGTGAAATACCAATATCAGCGTAAAATATGCCAATACTTGATGAACATGATTGATCTATGCCCATGACCACAAAGCGAAATATTTATAAAGATGCCGAACATCCTTTTGCCCAGTTTATTCGTATTATTGGCAAGGGGAAAAATGGTGCACGTTCTTTAAGCTATGAAGAAGCCTATCAGGCTTTTAGCATGATCCTGAAAAATGAAGTGCTGGACGTACAACTGGGCGCTTTTCTGATGCTATTACGCGTCAAGGAAGAATCTGTTGATGAACTCGCAGGCTTTGTGCAGGCGACCCGAGACCAACTGAATTTTAAGGCATTGGATGTTGATCTGGACTGGTCATCTTATGCAGGCAAACGCAAACATTATCCCTGGTTCATTCTGGCTGCGCTTACCCTCGCCAAGCATGGCTATAATATTGTGATGCATGGTGCTTCAGGTCATACCTTGAATCGGGTTTATACAGAACAGGTACTTAACTACTTAGGCTATCCAATCTGCCAGAATGACACTGAAGTGGAACAGCAACTTAAAGAAAAACATTTCGCTTACCTGCCTTTGGAGGTGATCTCCCCGATTCTGGCTGAGCTGATCGGGCTACGTAATGTTATGGGCCTTCGCTCCCCGATTCATACGCTGGCACGTCTGATTAATCCATTTAATGCCAAAGCGACTTTACAGGCCATTTTCCACCCTGCTTATCGTAGTTCACATCAGCAGTCCGCTTACAAGTTAGGTTATCAAAATAGTGCAGTCATTAAAGGTGAAGGTGGTGAGTTCGAACGTAACCCGGATGCCAAAACTTTAATCTGTGGAATTAAGAATGGCGAACTTTATGAGCACGAATTACCAAAACTGACTGACAACCGTAGTCCGATTGAAGAAGAGCTGGATCTAGCTGTGTTTAAGCAAGTATGGGAAGGTCAACGCTCACATGAATATGGTGAAATCGCAGTGGTTGAAACTATGGGCATTGCACTGTATACCATGGGTGAATGTGACAGCTATGAAGTAGCGATGCAAAAAGCCAGAGAGCTTTGGAATACCCGTCTTTCGGTTTGATCAGACCAGAAAACAGACATTAAAAAAGACCAAATCTGTGGTCTTTTTTTCGGTTTCGATTAAACGAAACGGATTGGCTTGAATTCCGGCTCATTTTTGTGATGATCATCATCACATTGTTCGCCTTCTTCTTTAGTGCCGCGGTCGATATAACCGCTGCGTTCGGTTTCTGG
>NZ_DFDO01000283.1:0-11642 GCF_002367915.1 Acinetobacter sp. UBA3025 | reverse complement strand
CTTCGTAGCCTGCTTTTTCTACGGCTTTAATTAAAGTAGCGCGATCAAGTGGTTGATGCGCATAAATGACTGCTTTTTCGGTAGCCAGATTTACATGAGCCGATTCAACACCCTCAACAGATTTTAAAGCTTTTTCCACACGGCCTACACAAGAAGCACATGTCATCCCCTCAATCTCTAATGTTTCACTGTAGTGTGGCGTATCAGTCATTTCGGTACTCATATACGATCTCTATCATTTAGATATGCTGAGTTCTATATGCGAAGATCAGCTCGAACCAAGATTAGGGGGAATTCAGGGATTACTTTTATTTCAAGCAAGTACAGGTTTTATCTGTACGATGAGGAAAATAAGAGAGAGTAAAAGTGGTAAGGAATTCCCACTGTTACTCTAACAGAGATTAAGCAGGATCAGCTGTAAATCCACGCTCACTGAGAGTGGCAATGACTTGATCCTGACTCACCGTTGTATTGATTTCAACAATACGGTTTTGTAAATCAATATCGAGTGAGGCATTCGAGTCGAGCTCTTTAATTGCGGTAGTAATGCCGCGTGCACAACCACCACAAGTCATATTAGCGATGTGAAATTTCATATGTTGCTCCTTTTTAACAAAACATTTGTTTAAAACATTAGAACAGTAACTCTAAACTTTCACCATACAACCAGCCTTTTTCTGAATCAGTTACTCGCTGTAACTTGGTCTGTTTACAACCTTACAGTTTTCTTCAGAGTATTCCAAAGAAGAGTGTTCTAATGACTACAGTAAAAGTACTTAACCAACATTAATGTGACTTTAAAATGACATTTTTGTCATCTACGATCACTCTGAAATTTATAAGATTAGTTATTTCAATCAATGGTAGTGAACTGAATAGATGAGACCGTTATGGGTTGAAGATAAGCTAAAAACCGGTGACTACCTTTATGTATAATGCCTCATGATGCGATTTTACTGTTCTGATTGTCGTAAGTTGGCAGTCCAGTAGAAACTTTATTGCTCAGCTACAAAAGATAAATGCAGTAATGTTAAATTTCCTCAATTCCATTATTTTGAAATTCTCTTATTCAATACCCACGACAGTGGTTATATAGCCTGTTGTTAATAGAATTGATAGACCTAATAACATCTCAAATAAAATGGCATGACTAAGGTGTTTAGCGAATTTAGGATATTGAAGACGCGGGGTGAAATACCATTTGTTGAAGGCAGCTAAAAGTAGAATACCTATAACAAAAAACATTTTAACCATGAAACCATAGCCATATGCAGTATTGATTAAGGTATTAAAATCTTTAATTAAAAGAAGAGCTACACTAGCGCCACAGGCGATTAATATCCCAACAATGAAAGCAGCAATACGTCCAAATACATGCATGCGATCTTTTAAAGGTAAACCACTTATTTCCCGGCTGGTTTTCCATAACGGATATAAAGACCCCATCCATAACGACATAACTAGAATATGGATTGATAATAAAATTTGAGCAAGTAAGGTTAAATTAGCGACATGTCCGAGCTGGGAAAAACTAAAAATAATCGGGAGAAGTAAAACACAAAATATTGAACTTTCAATTATAGAAAAATGACCTTTGTTCCTGTTAAGTTTAACCACCATGAGAAGAAGTAAAAGAGCAAAACTAATAGAACGAAGAACGTATATATACCCCGTCGGAGTATTAACCAATATATTAATATACGTGGGGTCCACCATACCTGTAATACCAGTATTGGCAAAACTACCAATCAGAATAAAAAATCCCAAGGTACTGGAAATTAGGCCTAATCCAGCGCCAATTGTAATATATTTAAGAATCGATTCTTTTAGTTCAAGATATTGTCTAAGTAAAAAATAGCAAAAGGCTCCACCAACGACAAAAGCTACACTTAAATATAAAATAACCTTAGTTAACCAAGTGGCCCACATCCAATATTCAGAAATCATTATTTTTGTCCATTCTAGAACAACATGCCAGCACCTCACTGACATGTTGAAAGGTAATCAATTCTTATTTAGTTGATTTGATAGTGAAACTATATTCACCATTCATGTTGTGACCATCTTTCCCCATTGTTGTCCAGACAACGGTATATTTACCTTTTTTCAGTTTCGGAAGAGCGACATCAAAGGATTTCTTTAAGTCATGAGTAACTTTATATTTTAAAGGAACATCTCTTCGCTGAGCATCCAGTAACTTAATATTCATCAACATAACCTCTGCACCAAAGTTAAGGGTCAAGTTCTTTGGTTGACTAAGGATAGATGCATTTTCCGCAGGAATCGCACTCACTAAACTCACATGAGCGAACGTAGTTGTAGTAGCCACAATCATCGTTGCAGCTACTACAACATTACGTAGAGCAGTCATTTTATTTTGAAATAATTTCATTTACGTTTCCTCTTGATTCGTTAGTTCATTAGAGATGACTTTATAAAATCTATATTTAATGAGACCACATCATCTCCTCTTATATTTCAATTATTAGTGAGAGACAGAAACAGAGCGATGACTTCAAAATTACATTTTTGTCATTTTTAAAAATCAATAGACTCAAGTGATAAAATTATTCAATAGAAATAAAAAAATTGACTATAACCAGCTACCACCTAAGTAAAACACCGGTGGCATAACCAGCGATCAACTTCATCAAAAGAATGAGTGGAGCAAATAAATGAAAACTACCTCTCTCTATTTGTTTGCTTCATTCATTTAAAGGTTGTATCGGCTGATCAACTGATGGAAGGAAAATACCATGACTTATATCCGCCAAACTTTACTCGCACTTTGTATAACCACTGCCGCTCTAGGTGCATTAGCCCAAAATCCTGAAGAGCATAAAACTCATCACCCAGAAAATACTCCTCCATCCACAGTCACTGTTAAAAAGACAGCTACTGGCACGATGACTCCAGACAAAATGGCTGCAATGGACCAACACATGAAAGCGATGCAAGCCATGCATGAAAAGATGATGGCTGCAAAAAACCCGCAAGAACGTCAGAAACTTATGGCTGAGCACATGAAACTCATGCAAGGAGGTATAAGCATGATGAAACAGATGGGTAGCCAAAGCATGAATGCCAATATGGCTGACCGTCAGCAAATGATGGAAAAACGTATGGACATGATGCAATCCATGATGCAGATGATGATGGACTGTATGCCTCCCTCCACAACTAAATAATTACCCATGAATTAGAGAGGGAAGCACCATGAACCATCAACCTCAAGAACATAATTCAGTACCTAACTTTTGGTCTACACGTTATGCCATCGGCCTATTCGTGATTGGTGGTGTGGCAGCCTATTTTCTCTTAACCGAGCATTTGGCCCATGTCGTTGGTGTTTTACCCTTTTTACTCCTTTTAGCATGCCCACTCATGCATATTTTTATGCATGGTGGTCATGGACATCACCATCATCAACAGAAAAATCCAGACACATCAGATAATAAAAAATCACGCGAACCAGGAGACCCCTCATGAATCATGCGGAATCGGCTTATGGTTTATGGACGCTGGTTATCATTAACTCAGCAGTTTTTATCATGTTCGCTTTCAGTTTTTTTAGACCTTCCACTGCGCGCGATTGGCGTACATTTGGGGCCTTTTCGGCTTTTATCATTGCTCTATTTGTCGAAATGTATGGTTTTCCTTTAACCATTTACCTGTTATCTGGTTGGCTTCAAACTCGCTTCCCTCAACTTGACTTACTTTCTCATAATGCAGGTCACTTGTGGTCAACGCTATTAGGTGAAAAAGGTGATCCACATTTTGGCATTTTGCATATCGCCAGTTACGTTTTCTTGGGCTATGGATTTTACCTGTTATCAACGTCATGGCACGTGCTGTACAACGCGCAACGTCAGCATTCTTTAGCGATCACAGGCCCTTATGCACGTATACGTCACCCACAATACGTGGCTTTTGTGATGATCTTGCTGGGTTTTTTATTGCAATGGCCAACTTTACTGACACTGATTATGTTTCCAATCCTACTCTTAATGTACAGCCGCTTGGCAATTAAGGAAGAGGCTGAAATGAGTAAACAGTTTGGCGCTGTCTATGACAGCTATGCTCAACAGACTCCGAGATTTATTCCAAAATTCGGCCATAAAACCACTTTACCATAAGAGAATTATTTATGTCAGATCAAAAAAATCATAACCAGGACCATATGGCACAGGCTACAACAGACGTACTGAAAGACCCAGTCTGTGGTATGACCGTCACTGAAGAATCGAAATACCATGAGGAATTTAAGGGGAAAACTTACTTTTTTTGCAGTGATAAATGTCAATCAAAGTTTCATAGCAGCCCGGTGCAATATATCGCTAAACCCGCAACGACGACTGCCGATGCACATACACAGCATCATCAGACTACTCAATCCGTTAATGAGACAAGCACAACAGGCACGATCATCTATACGTGCCCAATGCATCCAGAAATTAAACAAGATCATCCTGGAAACTGTCCTAAATGCGGAATGACACTGGAGCCACTCATTCCTGAATTAGAGGAAGATGAGAATCCGGAGTTACGTGATTTCCGCCGACGCTTCTGGTGGACACTGCCATTGACCATCATCGTGACTTTTTTGGCGATGTTTGGTCATCAAATGAACCTGTTCAATATGGCGGTTCAGAGCTGGATTGAACTGGTGTTGTCACTCCCAATTGTACTTTGGGCAGGTTGGCCATTTTTTTCCCGGGGTTGGCAATCGGTTGTGAATCGCAGCCCGAACATGTGGACGCTGATTGGTTTGGGCACTGGAGCTGCATTTATTTATAGTGTGGTCGCAACCATTGCACCGCAAATCTTCCCAGACTCATTTATTTCCATGGGTCGTGTCGCTGTTTACTTTGAAGCTTCAGCGGTCATCATTTCATTGACCCTACTGGGACAAATATTGGAGTTAAAAGCACGTTCGCAAACTTCTGCTGCAATTAAGTCACTCCTTGGGCTCGCTCCTAAAACAGCTCGCCGAATCCTGCCTGATGGAACTGAAGAAGATGTTCCTCTAACGCATGTCCATGTAGGAGATTTACTCAGAATTCGCCCAGGTGAAAAAGTGCCTGTGGATGGTGTAATCACTGAAGGAAGTAGTTCAGTGGATGAATCGATGCTGACAGGTGAACCTTTACCTATCACTAAACGTATCGGCGATAAAGTCATTGGAGCTACCCTGAATACCAATGGTTCCCTAATCATGCGTTCAGAGAAAATTGGTTCAAGTACCATGTTATCCCAGATCGTACAGATGGTGGCGCAAGCTCAACGATCGAGAGCACCAATGCAACGTATGGCTGATCAGGTAGCAGGTTGGTTCGTCATGGCTGTAGTGACCATTGCCTTGCTTACCTTCTTTGGATGGGGACTATTCGGCCCAGAAGAATCAAGCTGGGTTTATGCATTAATCAATGCTGTGGCAGTACTCATTATTGCCTGTCCTTGTGCACTAGGCTTGGCAACTCCAATGTCTATCATGGTTGCGACGGGTCAAGGTGCTACTCATGGTGTGCTGTTCCGTGATGCAGCAGCCATTGAGAATCTACGCAAGATTGACACACTAATCATCGATAAAACAGGTACGTTAACTGAAGGACGCCCTGTATTCGATCGTGTAGTTGCCGCATCAGATTTTGACGAATCTGAAGTATTACGTTTAGCCGCCAGTCTTGATCAAGGCAGTGAACACCCGCTAGCCGAAGCGATTGTAAACGCAGCACACGAACGTGGCCTGTCTCTTGAAACACCAGATAATTTTGAATCGGGCTCAGGGATTGGTGTTCGAGGTCAAGTGGGCGATCGTCAGTTAGCTTTGGGTAACACAGCACTGATGGAGCAATTGGGTATCTCGGTACAATCTCTGATTCCGCAAGCCGAAGAGCTGCGTTCGGAAGGTGCAAGTGTGATGCATCTAGCCATCAATGGTGAATTGGCCGGTCTGCTTGCAGTATCCGATCCCATCAAAAAAAATACCCCAGAAGCACTTGCCACCCTGAAGGAAGCGGGTCTACGTATCGTGATGGCAACAGGAGATGGTCTCACCACTGCCCGTTCAGTCGCAGCACGTCTAGGCATTGATGAGGTACATGGCGAAGTCAAACCCGCAGATAAACTAGAACTGGTCAGCAAATTGCAGAAGGAAGGTCGCATCGTGGCTATGGCTGGTGATGGCATCAATGATGCACCAGCCTTGGCTAAAGCTGATGTCGGTATCGCTATGGGAACCGGGACTGATGTTGCAATGAATAGTGCCCAAGTTACGCTGGTCAAGGGAGATTTACGAGGGATTGCTGTTGCCCGTTCACTTTCGGAAGCTACTGTCGGCAACATGAAACAGAACCTCATGTTTGCTTTCCTTTACAATGCCTTGGGTATCCCTATCGCGGCTGGCGTACTATATCCATTTACCGGTTGGTTGTTGTCACCGATGATTGCCGCCTTGGCTATGAGTTTGAGTTCAGCTTCAGTCATCACCAATGCCCTTCGCCTGCGAAATAAAAAGTTATGATAGAGAGTTCCTTTCTTCCACCAGATGTATCAGGGCTGGTTGCAGCACTCGCCATCGGCCTGCTCATTGGTTTAGAACGAGGATGGCAGGATCGAGAACTGCCAGAAGGCAGCCGAGTAGCAGGTCTACGTACCTTCACATTGACAGGATTGCTCGGAGGAGTGCTCGGTCATTTACAACCAAACTTCGGAGCTTGGCCGCTAGTTGCGGCCGTATTAGGGCTTTCCTTATTACTAACAGTGTCCTATGCTCGTACCGCAAAAATTTCCGGTAATTTAAGTGCTACCACAATTATTGCGATGCTGTTGACATTAGTTTTAGGTGCATATGCATCCCATGGTAATGTTACTTTAGCATTAACCGCGGCTGTAATCGTCGCTGTATTTTTGGATCTCAAGCCAACCTTACACGGTTGGCTACGCTTGATAGAGCATCGTGAATTAACCGCATCCCTGCAGTTGCTGGTACTTTCTGTCGTTATATTACCCTACTTACCCAATACGGGTCTGGGACCTTTTGCTGCATTAAATCCTTACCAGTTATGGTGGGCAGTGATCCTGATTGCCGGACTCTCTCTGGCAGGTCATTTTGCCATGCGGCTTACCGGTTCAGAAAGAGGCATATTCTGGACAGGTCTATTGGGTGGTTTGGCATCGTCTACAGCTGCAACTGTCGCACTGGCACGCTATACACGCCAGCACCCCGTCATGGTCAGTGCTGCTATTTCTGGAACATTGGCTGCCTGTGGCATCATGTTTTTTCGTATGGTTGTGCTGATAGGCGTCATTGAGCCAGCATTGCTAAGCACTTTTGGTGGTGCAATGATGATTGCGGGAATCCTTCTGCTGGGTATGGCATTGTGGAGACAACGCCAAATTACCAGCGTTGAAAACAACGATCGAACAATAGAAGCAATGGCTCCTTTTGATCTTGGGACAGCATTCAGCTTCGCTGCTTTCCTGGCTGTCATGGCAGTCTTGGTCCCGGCAGCAAAACAATGGTTGGGCACCAGCGGCATCTTCGTATTATCGACTATTTCTGGGCTAGCAGACGTAGATGCTATTTTAGTCTCACTTGCCCGCCTGCATAGTACTGAAGGCTTAACAACAAATGTGGCTGCTGTCGCGCTAGGGCTGTCCACACTGAGCAACATGTTAAGCAAAGCGACAATTGCATGGATGACAGGGGGGCACAGTTTGGCCGAGCTATCATATTTGGCTACACAATTGCCATGATAGGTGCTGGCGTAGCTCTGGCTCTCAGTTTGAGCTTTATGTAAGGTCAACTCGGGTAAATGGAAGATGTTCAAAAAATGAGTTAAAATGATTCCCCTTGCATGGATTCACTTTGAAAAACAATGGTAAAAATGATTCGACCATTGAGGGATTCAGCCTGGATGGTCGCCCCAAGCATATCAAGAATAGATTTTGTTATCGCGAGCCCTAAGCCGGTTCCTTCTTCTGTTCTTTGTCTAGATGCATCTGTTCGATAAAATCGATCAAATAACCTGGATAGTTGTTCAGGAGAGATTTCAGGGCCTTCATTTTCAATTGAAAATATTGTGTTATCTAAATTCTGTTGAAGTTTTATGCGTATTGTAGAATTCTTATTTCCATATTTAACTGCATTAGATAATAGATTGCTGAGTGCTCGACGTAACATAGCAGGATCACCTTTGACATTTCCAGATCCTGTTTGTTGAAGCGTCATATTTTTTTCGGCAGCTAGCGCATCATAGAAATCAAATAAGGCTGTAACTTCTTTAACCAGGTCAATATTCTGTAAGTTCTGTAATTTTAGGCCATGTTCTGCTTTTGCCAAGAAAAGCATATTGGATACCATTCGAGCCAAACGTTCTAATTCTTCTAAATTAGAAAATAGTATTTCTTGATAAGTACCAATATCTCGGTTACGGGCAAGACATACTTGAGTTTGAGTCATTAAGTTATTAATCGGTGTTCTAATTTCATGCGCTAAATCAGATGAAAAATCGGAAAGCCTTTCTAAAGCTGATTCTAGTCTGTCGAGCATATCATTGAAGGCAATTGCTAATGATTTTAGTTCTGTTGGTGTGTGCTCAACTTCTAAACGTTCTGAAAGATGTTGGGCAGAAATGCCTTCTGCGACCTTAGCCATTTTTTGCACGGGTCTTAAACCTCTCCAGGTTGCAAACCAGCCTAAAAACATTAAACAAATCGTACCGGCTAAACCAATGTAAAAAAGTTGACGCTTAAAATCATTTAAAAAATGTAGATGTTCAGATGTATCGATCCCCACAATAATGCGTACAGATTGTATCTCAGTATTTTTGTTTATATCCGTGTTGTAGATCATGCCACGATAAGTCTTATCCTGAATTTTCCATTTAATCCATGAATTATTTGCTGACTTGGTTAAGTGTTGAGTATTAATTGTTGAAGGTGCTGAACTAAATAAAACTTTACCTGTCGGTCGTTCTATTTGAACCATAAGATCATGGTGTCCAACTAAAGCGTCTCTCAAATAAAGATTAAGTTCTGGAGAGTTTTTAGGATTCTGTTGGATAAGATTCTGAATCAGCTGGATTTTACCTTCTAATTGGGTACGGTCTTGCGTTTCAAAATGATGCATTACTAATTTATTTATGAACAAACCCATAATAATTAGAATGAAAATAGTAGATAATGAGAAAATGATACCGATCCGGAAACTGATCGCTCTGAATAAATTATTATTCATCCTCTACCTCTAGTACATACCCCATTCCTCGAATATTCTGAATTAATTTGGGAGTAAAGTTACTGTCAACTTTACTTCTTAATCGTTTAATAGCGACTTCAACGACATTCGTATCACTATCAAAATTCATATCCCAAATTTGAGAAGCAATCAGCGCTCTTGGTAAAATTTCACCTCGTCTACGCATAAAAAGTTCCATAAGCGCGAATTCTTTTGCCGTCAGATCAATGCGTTGACCCGCTCGCGTTACCCGACGTTTTCTCAAATCAAGTTCTAAATCAGCAATCTTAATAATATTATTATCTTCTCTTTGTTGCCCTCGTCTAAGGAGCGTTTTTATTCGAGCTAGAAGCTCTGCAAAAGCAAAAGGCTTAACTAAATAATCATCAGCGCCTAGCTCTAATCCTTTTACTCGATCTTCGATTTGATCTCGGGCGGTAAGAAAAAGAATGGGCATTGTTTTACCGCTGCTACGAATATCATTGATAATATTCCAACCATTTAGTCCAGGTAACATCACGTCTAAAATAATTAAGTCATACTCTTCAGAAAGAGCTTGATGTTTACCCGTTAACCCATCTGTAACCCAGTCCGTAATATAGCCAGCTTCGGATAAACCTTGCTTGAGATAATCACCAGTTTTTTGTTCATCTTCAACTAATAGTATTCTCATTTCCGAATCCTAAGTCATTCATTAAAACTATAATAACGTTATAAAACATCTGATCGAGATAGATTACAAAAATGTCATTTTCAAGTCACTTAGATGTTCAGTGCTTCACTTTATTGTAGTAGCAAGAAATTAACTTTTAGAGAAACTTATGAAAACTGTAGTGCGTCGTAGTCTAACAATTTTAATGTGTGCTGGAACTTTAATTGCTGGTACTCAATCTTGGGCAAAAGATGTATCAACCTCAAGTGCCACTAAAACGGTAAAAGCACAGGAACCTTGTACAAAACCTTGTAAAATGGAAAAAGATGACAAGACTCAGCAAGATCATAGTCAACATCAGTCTCCTAACTCATCTGACATGTCAAAAATGGATCATTCTATGATGAATATGGACCATTCTAAAATGGATCATTCAAAGATGAATATGCCTGGTAGCAATAAATAATTTTATAAATAGCGAGAAAGAAGTATTAAAGTTTATACTAAATATTTGCTTTATTACTTCAATCTTGACCTTTCTAAAGGTGAGATAGAATGTCAAAAAAGTTAAGTCATATACTCTTAATTGGAGTTGGTTTATTTTCATCAACTTGGGTAATGGCGGCAGTTAAAGAATATGATTTAACAATCGCTGAACAAACTGTAAATATCACAGGAAAACCGCTAAAGAGAATTACCGTTAATGGTAAATTCGTTGCACCACTTCTTGAATTTGAAGAAGGTGATGAGGCCGTTATCCGTGTTCACAATAAGTTAAAAAATCAGGACTCTTCAATCCATTGGCATGGCTTATTATTACCTGGAATTATGGATGGTGTACCTGGATTTAACAAATTTAATGGCATTGCCCCTAATAAAACTTATGAATATAAGTTTAAAGTCCGCCAAAATGGTACTTATTGGTATCATTCACATAGTAAAGGACAAGAACAAGACGGTTTATATGGTGCTTTTGTTATTTATCCTAAAGATAAAACTCCACTAACAGCTGCTGAAAAAACCGATAAAGATTACGTTGTTTTGCTTTCTGATTTTCATAATTCAACAAGTGATCAAATTATGAAAAATCTTAAAAAAGAAGCAGATTACTATCAGAACCGTCGCGAAACAGTATTCGATGTATTAAAACAAGTTAAACGTGATGGATTAAAGGCAACTTGGCAAGACCGCTCTATGTGGAATCAGATGCGGATGTTGAAAACAGATATGTCCGATGTGACTGGTTATACATTTTTAATGAATGGCAAAACACCTCAGCAAAACTGGACCGGTAACTTCAAAGCTGGTGAAAAAGTTCGCCTTCGTTTTATTAATGCTTCCGCTATGTCATTCTTTGATGTACGCATTCCAAACCTAAAAATGACTGTAGTCAGTGCTGATGGTCAACCTGTAAAGCCCGTTCCTGTAGATGAGTTCCGTATTGGTACTGCTGAAACCTATGATGTCATTGTGGAACCAAAACAAGCACATTACCAAATTGAAGCTGAATCTATTGATCGTACCGGTTTTTCAGTGGGAACATTACATGAAGAAAGCAGCCCAGCAGTCAAACAAATTGAGATGCCTAAATCTCGCCCTCGTGCTTTATTAACTATGGAAGATATGGGGATGAGCCATGACATGTCATCTATGAAAGATATGAATCACGATATGTCTTCTATGAAAGGTATGGATCATGATATGTCTTCTATGAAAGGCATGAATCACGATATGTCTTCTATGAAAGGT
>NZ_DFDO01000222.1:1762-12100 GCF_002367915.1 Acinetobacter sp. UBA3025 | reverse complement strand
ACCGTGTGGCAACCTTGAATGGTATGAACCGTTTATTCTAATTTGATTTATTCAGGTTAGATCAAAAACCCGCAGGTTTGGCTTGCGGGTTTTTTTATTTTTCAGATTGAAAAAATTCAATCTTGTCAGTAATGCTGGAAATTAGGCTGCCATTTTGCGGCATTCTTCAGCACAGCGACGGCAAGCTTCGGCACATTGCTGGCAATGATCATCCTCATGATGGCCACATTCTTCTACACAATAATCGCAAGCTTTAGCGCATAGCTCGCAAATCTCTTTGATAAATGGAGATTGCTTTTGTTGCATGCGGGCGCAGAGCTGACACAGATCAGCACAGTCCAGACAGCGCTGGATACATTCCCGCATCATTTCTAAATGTTCTTCTTTCAGGCAGGCACTGGCACAGTTGGTACAGGCCAGCGAGCAAGTCATACATGCGCGGACACAATCTAAAAATTGAATCTCGTTCATTTTCTCCTCCTTTTTGCAGCTATAGCAATCGCTTGTTTTTTAATACGCTAAGCAGAAAAGGAAAAATACACTAGGCAGTTTGAGTGAGAAAAAGTAATCTAATTACCGATTTTGTTAAAAGCTGTATTTCTAAAAAATTTAATTCAAAGCATCTCTCCTGATATTCCCAAAATAGGATGACTAAAAATTTAAAAATAAAACCATTGAGGCGGTCATTCCTCAATGGCGGAAAATCTACATGATGAGTCGTTATTGTCGAAGGCTTAAATGACCTTTCTCTTTATTATATTTTTATGGTGATTAAAATGGACGACTACCTGCCAGGCTGATACGTTTTAATAAACGGCGCTGATCAGCAGGGAAAGGACGGCGTGAATGTAGAGTAACCTGATTGTCCCAGAATACGATATCGCCTGCTTCCCAATTGTGCTCATAAGCGAATTCAGGTTTTAAGACATGCTCACGTAATTTTGCAATCAGTTCGCTGCCTGCCTGATCATCATAATTCACCAGCTCAACTTCGGTATGGGTATTTAACCAAAGTGCTTTACGGCCAGATTCAGGATGGGTGCGTACCAGTGGGTGGGGGTAGGCATGACCTAAAATTGGCTGATCTTTAAAGCGATATTTTGGCATATTGCCCGCATAAGCGTTACTACCTTTGTTGCTTTGGAAGCGTACAAATGGATTATAGGTAATGAGCTGTAATTGATTAATTTGTGCTTTGGTTTCTTCATCTAAGGCTTCATAAGCCTTGATGGTATTGATCCAGGACGTCTGGCCACCGTCTTTTGGCAGTTCAATGGCATAGAGTAAAGAGCCAAAAGAAGGTGACGGTGTCCACTGGTGATCGGCATGCGGTGCAAGTTCACCATGACCGGTGTAATCCCCTTGACCGACTGCATTGGAAACTGGTACGACATCAGGTGGAGTGCCCGTATCTGTTTTAGAAGCCAGCACTGGCGTGTCGGCATCTGGACGGAAAATCGAACCGAAATAGGTGGCAAATGCCAGATACTGTAGATCATCCAGACTTTGATTCTTAAAGATCAGGATCAAATGTTCAGCCAGAGCCTGCTTCAGACGCAGGATGGTTTCGCCAGATTGGGCTTTACGGGCATCGAGGCCATAAACCACTGCGCCTAGGGCTTGATCTGCCTGCGGGACAATTTTGATTTCATCAGTATTCTGGAACTGATCTTGCTGATGCCAGCGTGGTGCATCGTGAATGGCTTGTGAAAGTTGGGTCAAGCTTGTCATTGGAAAGTCTCTGAATTTTCTTGTTGCAGAAAATCTAAAAAAAACCAGAGCAAAAATAAAATTAAAAGAATTGCTAAACTTATGAAAAACTTAATAAAAATATCTAAATGATTGATTTGATATCTTTTAATTAAAATGGCAAAACAAAGTCCTAAAGCTGCTGAAAAATGTCAAATATTTGACAATCAGTGTGCGCAAAAAGCCTGATTAAAGTACTCAAACAGTTCTGGAGTCTGGCTCCAGAGCAATAGAGAAATAGCGAGGAGAAGTACCATTGCTATCGCAATGGAAAGCTTGAGCAGAAAGGTGGAATCAGTCATGTACGATTTGCTCCTCATTTACCCATAAGTGCACCAGTACACCAAAAATACTTAAGGCAATCGACAGCATCCATACCGCATTATAATTGCCACTCATGTCATGGTTTACACCGCCGAGCCAGCCGCCAAAGAATGAACCGACCTGATGGGTAAAGAATACAATCCCGCTGAGCATGGTCAGATATTTCACGCCAAACATATTGGCAACAATACCGTTGGTCAGTGGTACGGTAGAAAGCCATAATAATCCCATGATGACACCAAACGCATAGACCGTCCAGGTGCTTAAAGGCAGCATCAGAAAGGCGATAATTGCAAGCCCGCGCAGACCGTATAAGCCCATTAGCAGACGTGGTTTGGAATATTTTCCACCGAGCCAGCCAGCCGTATAGGTACCGACAACATTAAACAGGCCCACTAGTGCCAGGAAAATGGTGCCAGTTGTAGCATTGAACCCATGATCAATCAGATAGCCTGGCAGGTGAATCCCGATAAAGACCACCTGAAAGCCACAGACAAAAAAGCCCATCGCCAGAAACCAGAATGGCTTATGGTTTTTGACTACCACTAAAATCTCTTTAAAGCTGAGTGAAACTTTATTCGGTGTAGGAGTCGCATTCGGATCGACATACATCGGGGCTTTTAACATCCAGGCCAAAGGTACAATCAAAGCGATTAAAATTGAGCTAACGACAAGTGCTGCTGACCAGCCGACATTTTGTAAAAGTAATAATGTTGAAGGCAGCATAATAAACTGGCCAAAGGAACCCGCTGCACTGGCAATCCCCATCGCCAGACTACGTTTTTCAGGTGGTGCAGCTCGTCCAACCGCAGATAATAAAACCGGGAAAGAGGTGGCAGATAAGGCCAGACCTAAAATCAGTCCGACGCTGAGATTCAACAATAATCCGGTTGAACTGACAGCCATCAATAACAGGCCAAGCGCATATAAGGCACCGCCAACGGCAACGACAATCTTGCTGCCATATTTGTCAGCGAAGGCACCAGTAATGGGTTGAACAGCACCCCAGATCAAATTCTGCATGGCAATGGCTAAACTAAAGACATTATGACCCCAGCCAAATTCTTCACTCATTGGTACCAGATACAGGCCAAATGCATGACGAATCCCCAAAGATAAAGCCAGAATAATGGCAGCGCCAATCAGCATAAAAATCAGGGTTCTGGAAAATTGACTGTCAGCCATAAGTCATTCATGCATATAAAGTTGATAGGTATAGTATTCGATTCAACCTAGAGAGGCGATAAAATAAAAATTAATCAAACGATAAATTTTTTTTATAGCTGCATAGAACGTCAGAAAACAGAACAACGGCCGTAGCCGTTGTCCTGAAGTATTCAGTTTTTTTAATGAAAAAATTAATTGATTAGAAACGCATCCCGAATCCGGCATAGGCCAGAATTGGATTGACTTCAATATCGACTTTGGAGCGAATCAGTTCACCTAGATTTGCATCTGTTACCGTAATCGTGGTGTCATTTTTCAGATGAGCATAAGATACAGAACCTACCGCGAACCAGGTATCATTAAAGTCATAAGTGAAGCCGACAGTCGCGACAGGAGCAAAAGCATCAGACGCTTCCAGATCAACTTTTGGATTAGCACTACTTTCTATCCCATCTAGAGAAGCGCCAGCTTTGCCTTCCTTAATGTTGGCAATCATATGACCGGCTTTAATCAGGTCTTGTTCAGTACTTGAATTGATTTCCAGTTCATTAAAATAGGCATACATGAGTCCAAGCCCGACATAAGGACGGAATTTATTGACACCTGTTTTGCCAAAATGGTACTGAAATTCAAAAGCCGGGGTCCAGGCACGTGCAGATGCTGCCGGTCCATATGCTTCCAGATCCGTAATCGGGATGTCATTTTTTAAGTCAATACTCGGTAAATCAATGCCACCCGGTATTTGAGGAATTAAATCAATACTTGGCGTTGCCATTGCAGAGAATGGTGCATAAATCTTGCCTTTACCTTGCAAGTCGACTTTGGGAGGAATGCCGGCTTTTATTTCCAGTGAGACATTGTCGGTAAAGAAATAGTTGGTCATGATCCCGAGTGTAGTGACATCATCAGCTTCCAGACCTGTTCCAGCATTATTCCAGCTTTCCAAGCCATAAATCTCTGCACTGCCACTTAAATTGCCAGATAAAGTTTTTCCGCCTAAGCCATCGATGAGGTTAATGAAGCCGGTTGAAAGATTCGACTCCATGGCAGGATCAAGATTGCCTTTGACTGCAGCGATCGAGATGTCACCAACTTTAGCCGTTTCACCATCTTGAACTGCTGTATTTACCGCAAATGGTTGTGCTTTTCCTTGTGGCATGACATGCAGTGCACCGACTGAAACGGAAAATCGCTTAAAGCCATCGCCATCCTGTAGGCTGAAATATGGGGATTCTGCATGTGCAAGCAGGGGTAGTGTGGCTAGACCTGCCATGCATACCATGATTGTCTTCATTGTTCAGAGGACTCCTTGTCCGTGCTAGTTATTTGTTTTTCTATTGAACAATTTAGTTAAATCTCACCAATTTACACAGTTAAGAACGAGTAGTTAAAAGTTAACAGAAAGTAGAAAATGCCAAAATTTGTCTAAATTGTATTAATAAAATAAATATCAATGTAAAAATTATTATGAATAGTGAAGATAAATAGGATATTAATTTTTATACAATTTTCAGTTTTATCGAAGTAATAGAATAATAAGTGGGTAACATTTTTCTCATTAATCTAAGTTTTAAATAATGATTTAAGCTTTCTATCCTGGACGTGATTTGTACAAGAAATCAGAAAATTTTCTGCTCAAAACCTACTAGAAAAAGCTTGAATAAATTTAGCCAACCGGTGGTACACAGCAGATAGAGTTTTTTTGTACAATAGCCGCATAAATTATTGAGTATTGCGCATGAGCTCCCAAAATTCTCCCAAGAAAAAGCCCTTGGTTAATTTACCGTTTCCATTAAAACAAGCAGAACAATCTGCTTCAGATGAGGTTCTGGAAGATCTACGACCTAAACCGCAGCGTTATGCCGACCGGACTTGGATGCCACCTCGTGGTACACGCCGTTCAATGGGCAAACGTTAAAAAATAAAAAAGCCATGAAGTTCATGGCTTTTTTATGAGTAAAATTTGGGAGCTACCTTAGCGAACTGTTTTACGTGCTTTATTTTCAGGTTTTGGTGGGGCAATCTCACGATCACCTTTCCAGACATCAATAAAGTCTTTTTCATTGATATTATAAAGTTCCAGAAGTGCCAAAATCACAGCACCAAACAGCATGGAACCTTCAGAATTATTCTGGAAATCAAAAATCTTGCCATTCAGGTTATGCAGAATATCTTCAATCTCAAATACACGATCACGGCCATTGCTGTCGACCGGATAAATCTGAGTGTTAAGCAGAATCTTGGCCAGACTCTTTTCATTATCGGTCAGTGCCAGAACATCAATCAGCTCATCTGTTGCCGGAGTAAAAATCACCGAATCCCGAAAGATGGTATGCAGGAATTGCGACGTAATTTTCGGAAGCGCTTTTTCTACAAAAGGCCGGAAAGATTGCGGAAAAATGACATTGTGAGAAATGCCTTTGAACATTGGAGCGATCTCTTCGACTTTATAACCAGCAATGCCACAACCGACCGAAGTAATAAAATATTTAATTTTAGGATGGTTCTTGGTGTAAATCTTGAAGTCATCAATATAGTGCTGGATCTGTGAGAGAGGCATCTGTTGCAAATGCTCATTCATAGTCGGAATGGCATAACTTTGACCTGCCCAGCCACGACCAACCCCCATAACCGCCCCAAAATGCTCATAAGCTGTTCGAGCTGCACCTCCGGCATGTTGTCCAGCCAAGTTGCTTCCGAAAACAAATACCGTATTTTCTGGCAGAGATTTAACAATACTTTCATCGTGATAATGGTAAGTCATGGCTTTTTTATTCGATGTCCTGATTAGCTTCATGTTGCCTTTGAACGCTATAAGGGTCAAGGTGAAATTAATCTTTATTACCTCATCAGATAAAGCAGAACTTTATACAGAAATTTTGGCTAAATATTGAATAAGCCAGAATGAGGTAAGGAACCGAATCAAAACTTATACTGATTCAATTTTGATAGAAAAGATTAGAACTAAAATGGTTCTAGGCTACGAAAGCATAATATTTCACTCGATTTATTTTACTAAACAGAAACCTGGATAGGGATTGAGTAATTCAATTTTACCCCCATAATAAATTGAGTCGATATCCGCAGTGAAATGATTAAAGCTATGAGTGATAAACAACCCTTTGAACTGGTGACTAATTATCAACCTGCTGGCGATCAGCCACAGGCCATTGAAAAGCTGGTCAAGGGTATAGAAAAAGGCTATCACGATCAGCTTTTGCTGGGGGTTACCGGTTCAGGTAAAACCTATACTATGGCCAATGTCATCGCGCGTACCCAGCGTCCGACTATTGTCATGGCCCATAACAAAACGCTGGCTGCACAGCTCTACGGTGAATTTAAAGCATTTTTCCCGAATAATGCGGTTGAATATTTCGTCAGTTATTATGACTACTATCAGCCAGAAGCCTATGTGCCATCTTCTGATACTTTTATCGAGAAAGATGCGGCGATTAATGACCACATTGACCAGATGCGTCTTTCGGCAACGCGTGCCTTATTAGAACGTCGCGATGCGATTATTGTCGCTTCAGTGTCTGCGATTTACGGTCTGGGTGATCCGAATGCCTATATGAGCATGTTGCTGCATGTGGTCGAAGGCGACCGTATTGGACGTGATGATATTATTCGCCGTCTGGTTGAAATGCAGTATTCACGTAATGAACTGGAATTCCTGCGTGGTACCTATCGTATTCGTGGTGAGATCATTGATATTTTCCCAGCCGAATCGGATCAGGATGCCATCCGGATTGAGCTGTTTGATGATGAAGTCGACTCCATTCGCTGGTTTGATCCTTTAACCGGGAAAATGATCCGTAAAGTGCCGCGTGTCACGATCTATCCTAAAAGTCACTATGTAACACCTAAAGACAATCTGGCTCGCGCGATTGAAACGATTCGAGATGAGTTAAAAGAACGTCTGGTCTTTTTCCGTGAAAATGACAAGTTGCTGGAAGCTCAGCGGATCGAGCAGCGTACCCGTTATGATCTGGAAATGATGCAGCAGCTCGGTTATACCAACGGGATCGAAAACTATTCACGTCATTTATCGGGTCGTCCGGCAGGCGAAGCACCGCCGACGCTTTTTGATTATGTACCCGATGATGCCTTGCTGATTATTGATGAATCGCACGTGACTGTTCCACAAATTGGAGCCATGTACAAAGGTGACCGTTCCCGTAAAGAAAATCTGGTGAATTATGGTTTCCGCTTGCCAAGTGCGCTGGATAACCGTCCGATGAAATTTGAGGAATGGGAACGTATTGTACCGACGACCGTGTACGTCAGTGCCACACCTGCAAGATATGAACTGGAAAAATCTGAACAGGTGGTCGAGCAGGTGGTTCGTCCAACCGGTCTGATTGATCCGGAAATTGAAATCCGTCCAGTCCTGACTCAGGTCGATGATGTACTGTCTGAAATCAATATCCGTAAGGAAATGAATGAGCGTGTGCTGGTGACGACCTTGACCAAGCGCATGGCAGAAGACCTGACATCCTATTTAAAAGAATATGGAATCAAGGTTGCCTATTTGCACTCCGATATTGATACCGTAGAGCGTGTGAAAATTATTCATGAGCTGCGTACCGGTGTGCACGATGTTCTGGTCGGCATTAACCTGCTGCGTGAAGGTCTAGATATGCCAGAAGTTTCACTGGTTGCGATTTTGGATGCGGATAAAGAAGGTTTCCTGCGTTCAGAGCGTTCACTGATCCAGACCATTGGTCGTGCAGCGCGTAACTTGAAAGGTAAAGCGATTTTGTATGCGGATCGCATTACCGATTCTATGCAAAAAGCTATTGATGAGACTGAACGCCGTCGTGCCAAACAGATCCAGTTTAATGAAGAGCATGGCATTACACCACGTAGTGCAGTACGTCAGGTGATTAAGGAAATTGATACAGGCGAAGTGCTGGATGATGAAACTATTGAGCTGAAAGCTTCCGATCAGGCCCGTGCGATCAGTGCAGATGAACGCCATATCATGGCCGATCCAAAGATGTTCGCGAAGCATATCAATAAACTGGAAAAAGAAATGCTCAAGGCTTCAAAAGAACTACAGTTTGAGCAGGCTGCACGTATACGGGATGAAATTTTACGTTTAAAAGCGCAGATGTTAAGTTAGGTCTGTGTGTAAATTACAGATTTAAATTACGTAAAATCAATCACAAACCTAACATAATGCTACAAAATATGTCTGCGGATGCCGCTATTGTAAGTACGAAATATTCATGTTGAAAATTTTGTCCTGATCAAATAGGTATCGTATGACAACTAAAAATAATCTCCCTCATGCGGGATTGAAACTTGCAAAAATTGCAGTGGGTGGTGCAGTTCTACTTGGACTCGGGGCTGCAACCATGGCTTATGCCAAGAACGATTCTTTACCCACTGTAGAGAAAGTTGAACTGGACCGTTATTTGGGCACCTGGTATGAAGTGGCTCGTAAGCCACTTACATTCCAGAACAAATGTGATCGTGATGTTACGGCGACTTATACATTAAATGAAAATGGTAACGTTAATGTAGATAACCGCTGTATCCAGAAAAATGGTCAGGTAACCCAATCCGTAGGTGAGGCATATATTCAGAATGCACCTTATAACACCAAGCTCAAAGTAAGTTTCTTACCAGAGTTTATTCGCTGGTTACCAGTGGGCCGTGGCGATTATTGGGTATTGAAACTGGATGATAATTATCAAACCGTACTGGTCGGCGAGCCTAAACGTAAATATATGTGGGTATTGTCACGTGATCCTCAACTTGATCAGAACGTGGTGAATGAATACCTGCAATATGCGCAATCTGTGGGTTATGATTTGAGTGATGTGATTCATACCAAACAGACCCAAAAGGCAAGAAAATAAAAGACCAATCGGGTTATGTATAAAAACCATGCTTCGGCATGGTTTTTTAATGCTTCTCTTTTTTGAATCATATATTTAGCTTTGCTATCACCTTTGGTCAGATGAATCTTCAAGCTTTATTTTAGACTAATCGTTATAATGTGCTGGAATAATCTTGGGTTTGAAGTATGTATAAAGGCATTGCATTATCGGTATTGGCATCAGTGGTATTTGGTGTTCTTTATATATTCACGCCATTGTTGCAGCCTTTAGACAGTGAACAGACCTTTGCCTGGCGGATGCTGGCGACCATTCCATTTTTGACTGCGTTCATGTGGTGGTCAAGTGACCTCAGCCATATCACTCAAATTTTAAAACGCATTCTCAAACAACCTGCTTTTCTGATCTGGTTGATCATTAGTTCCTTGTTATGTACCACACAGCTGTGGCTCTTTTTATGGGGACCAATTAATGGCCGTGGTTTACAGGTATCCCTGGGATATTTCCTGTTGCCCTTAGTCATGGTGCTGGTCGGATGTGTGCTTTATAAGGAAAAACTATCGCGCTGGCAGATGGCAGCAGTCGCACTGGCCATATTAGGTGTGGGACATGAAATCTGGCGAATCGGTTCGATCGCCTGGGAAACGGTCTATGTGGCTTTGGCTTATCCACTGTATTTCTTCCTGCGCCGTCGCTTTGGTACGGATCACTTGGGTGGATTCTGGTGGGACTTGTGTCTGATTCTGCCAGTGGCTTTCTATCTGGGCTTTGTACATAGCGATTCTCTCAAGCTTATGGTCAGTTTCCCTCATCTCATCTTGGCAGTGTTGGGTTTGGGCTTCTTAAGTGCTTTAGGCTTAGGTAGTTATATTCTGGCAAGCCGTTATCTGCCTTTCGTAATTTTTGGTCTGCTGAGCTATCTGGAGCCAGTACTTTTGGCTTTTGCGTCTATGGCATTAGGGGAGCGGGTTGAAGCCGGCGAATGGCTGACCTATCTTCCGATCTGGCTGGCCGTCGTATTGTTGGTAATTGAAGGTATACTACACATTATTGAACAACGAGAAAGACGCCTGACACTAGCACAAAATTTAGAGCGTTATCAGAAACGTTTAGATTCTTGAATGATAAATTTGGCTGAATAAACAACATTTAACAAAAATCTGGTTTTTACAGGGAATAGAGGAATTTTCAAATTTTAAATGCAAACTCATCTGACTAATTACAATTATTTTCAAAATTTATAGTGAATATA
>NZ_DFDO01000222.1:0-1497 GCF_002367915.1 Acinetobacter sp. UBA3025 | reverse complement strand
GGGTTTTGAAATTTATGCTTAGATTTACAATTAATTAGAGGACGTATCTGTGAGCAAAGACACTATCGTTGCCCTCCATGCAGAGCACCAAGGTCGCTGGAAAAACCGTGAAGAACTCGCGGAGCGTATGATTGCCCTAGTAGGTCAGTTATATCGTGAAAAAAATATCGTAGCTACAGTTTACGGTCGCTCTTTAATTAACCGTTCTGTAATCCAGATCCTTAAAGCGCATCGTCGTACTCGCGTATTAGACGTTGAGCTTTCTGTTGTAGACACTTTCCCAATCCTTGAAGCATTGGCAAAAGTGGAAAACATCGGTACTGCTGAAATTGATCTAGGCAAACTTGCTGTTGAATTCAAAGCAAAAGGTGGTGATGTTAACGCATTCGTTGCTGACGCTGTGAAATCACTTGAAGGCAATGCAACTTCTGTAGAAGGTAAAGACGTGGTGCTTTACGGTTTCGGTCGTATCGGTCGTATCCTGGCCCGTTTGATGATCAGCCAGTCAGGTCTAGGCCGCGGCTTGAACCTGAAAGCAATCGTAGTTCGTAAATCATCTGACGGTGACCTTGAAAAACGTGCGTCTTTATTACGTCGTGACTCAATCCACGGTCCATTTGCGGGTACGATTTCTGTAGACGAAGAAAACGAAGCAATCATTGCAAACGGCCAGTTCATCAAAGTGATCTATGCATCTAATCCATCTGAAGTGGATTACACTGCATACGGTATCGAAAATGCTTTAGTGATCGACAACACTGGTAAATGGCGTGATGCTGAAGGTCTTGCTCAACACCTGAAATGCCCAGGCGCTGCTCGCGTAATTCTGACTGCACCTGGTAAAGGTGACATGAAGAACGTTGTATTTGGTGTGAACCAGGCTGACATCCTTGATGAAGATCAAATCATCTCTGCTGCAAGCTGTACTACCAATGCGATCACTCCAACACTGAAAGTGTTAAACGACAAATACACAGTGATCAATGGTCACGTTGAAACAGTTCACTCGTTCACAAACGACCAGAACCTGATCGACAACTACCATAAAGCTGATCGTCGTGGCCGTGCTGCAACATTGAACATGGTTATTACTGAGACTGGTGCTGCTAAAGCGGTTGCGAAAGCACTTCCTGCACTGAAAGGCAAGTTGACTGGTAACTCTGTACGTGTTCCTACGCCAAACGTATCTCTTGCAATTCTGAACCTGACTTTAGACAAAGAAGTTGATCGTGATGAAGTAAATGAATACATTCGCCAAATCTCAATCAATTCTAACCTTCAAGGTCAAATCGGTTATACAAACTCGACTGAAGTTGTATCTTCTGACTTTATCGGTTCTCGTACTGCAGGTGTATTCGACGCTCAAGCGACCATCACTTCAGGCAACCGTTTAACTTGCTACGTTTGGTACGATAACGAAGTGGGTTATAGCTGCCAGGTACTTCGCATTGCTGAACAAATGGGCGGCGTAAGCTATCCAAAAGTTCCTGCTGAAAC
>NZ_DFDO01000230.1:0-9662 GCF_002367915.1 Acinetobacter sp. UBA3025 | reverse complement strand
ATACCAGGTTGATATTCGGGCTATATAAATACAATCCCTCGGTATCATGAAATATAGGAGCTGCAGAGCCATTTAAAGCAGGAGTCGGACCATCTCCATCAAGATTATTCTCTTTTGCTGCGCTACTAATACGAATCCCTTTACTGTTCAAATTGTTTGAATCACTGGTCAGAGTAGAGGGATCATCATTAGTATTGAGTCGGATCAGACTCGCCAGGCCCAAGGTTTGACTATATGCAAGATCAGGCGATGTAAGGGTTTGAAATAATCGGACTTGCGAACCGTTCATGCTCAAGCCATTAGCAATAAACTGTGCACGAAAACGTTCAGAAATATCTAAGCCTGAAGTAGGTGCTCCAGTAGCATAATCTATGGTATTACTTGAATTTAAAGAACGTGAGAAAATATCAGTCCAAAAACCTAGTTTAATATTATTATCTGCTTCATTTGCAGCAGCTGTTGCAAGAGGCGCTTCCAAAGCTAGATAGCCAACTTCTTTTCCAGTATCCGTAAACTGTTTTACCGTTTCAGACCCTGCATGGAATAACCATGGATTGCTGGCTGTTCCCCAATTAAATCCCTGATTGCTATAGCGGCTACTGAGCGAGTTATCACTTTTTGATAGAGCCAAACCATAGATAAATACATCAGCCTTCGTACGAAGCGTACTGACTGAGGCACCCATTGCAGCTTCTTTGGCCGCCGTTGTTGCGCTCGCTTTAACCGCCTGCTCCATAGCGGTCACCGTATTTTTTGCCTGAATCAGCGCATATTTATCAGCTTCAATTGCTAATTGTTCTTGAGTCCTACTTTCTATAATACCAGGAATAACAGTATCTATTACATTCGTTCGTGTACCTACTTCTTGCGTCCATTTGTTATCAAGAGAAGTACTTGTGCGACTTCCCCATAGTAATTCAATCATTTCATAGGTATTTAAGAGCGCATATTCAGCAGATTTCTCCTTATTTAATAAACTAGCCTCCCACCATTCAGGTCTAGTTGTTGTACCATCATTAGCAAGACTACTTTTACCATCATAATAATCTTTATAGCGCTGATCATAATATCGCTGCATTAAATCCGACCGTCGCTTTTCTTCTACTATTCCACTACGAACATTTGCTTTAAATGTTGCTGTATCATACAAAGCTTTAGTTGAAGTATAATTATCTGTTTTATATTGATTATATTTAGAAGTATATGTATTTTCATAAAGATTAGCATTTGCACTAATACCATTTAAATAGCTACTTGCATACACTCGATCATAGACTTTGTTATAGGCACGCTCACCTAACTGAGCATAGTTCTCTCCAGTCGGAATCAGACGAATAAAACCGGTATCATATTGACCTGGGTTATTGATCCCTCGAGCATAACTTGAACCTGTTGAGAGGTCATTCGGACCTTGAAACACCATCTTAAAATTATCAAGAACAAGTGCGACGCCTTCACCGGTAGTATCAGAAAGAGAAGAATCTGTTAATTCCTGCATTGCATGTGCGGATGGCAATAATCCTAAACTGATCATCATTGCCAAATAACTTTTACGAAATTGAAATTCAGCTTTTGTTTGAGCCATCTCGACCTATCCTTCTTATCTGATGCTCCGCATCTTTATCCTTCAGCTTCCCAGCCTTCAATTTTTGATTTTTATGATGCTTGGCACATCTTTTTTATATATTCATTCTTCATTATGCTTATTTTTAGCAGGATTACCAAAGCCAAAAGACTAAAAACCCCGAGTTTCCGATGAATGAAACAGCAAAAAAATAAGCGAGGCATTTGCCTCGCTTATTCAATGCTTTAAAACTATTAAGCTTTAGGCAAAGTAACGCCTGTCTGCCCTTGGTATTTACCACCACGATCTTTATAGGAGGTTTCACAAACTTCGTCTGATTCGAAGAACAGCATTTGAGCCACACCCTCACCCGCATAAATACGTGCAGGCAGGTTAGTCGTATTCGAAAACTCTAGCGTGACATGACCTTCCCACTCAGGTTCAAGTGGGGTCACATTCACAATAATACCGCAACGTGCATAAGTCGATTTACCCAAGCAAACGGTCAGTACATTTCGTGGAATACGGAAGTATTCTACTGTACGTGCCAAAGCAAATGAGTTGGGTGGAATGATACAAACATCCGATTCAATATCAATAAAGCTTTTTTCGTCAAAGTTTTTCGGATCGACAATTGCAGAGTGCACATTGGTGAATACTTTAAACTCACGCGCACAGCGTACGTCATAGCCATAGCTTGAGACACCATAAGAGATCAGCTTTTGACCATTTTCATCCAGACGAATCTGGTTTTCTGCATACGGTTCAATCATGCCGTGTTTTTCGCTCATTTCGCGAATCCAACGATCAGACTTAATTGCCATTGATATAATCCAAAAATCTTAAAAATAAGTAATTGCGACGTACTTTAACTGAAATTGACACTAATGAAAATAAGCGAAATTCTGACAGCTAAATTTCAGGAAATTTAGCTGCTTTTTCAGGTTTAAAGACTGAGGAGTGCTGAATAGGATAAAGGTACAGAAAAGCTCATTAAAATAATGGAAGCGGTCTTTTGCAAGTTCTTTTGATTCAACCAGCGATTGTTTTTTCTGGCCAATAAACTACCTAAAAATGTCCAGAAAAATGCGATAGGAATAAGTAATGCCAAGAATGCCAACATATAAGTCACATAATATTGACTGCTTTTCCACACCATGACCGGGAAAATAGCCGAAGCAAATAATAATGCCTTAGGATTGAGCAAAGTCGCCAAAAATAGTTCCCGTGCCCGAATCGAAATACATTGAAAATTTTCACCAAGTTCTGCGGTACGCCATAATTTTAAAGCTAAAAATAGAATATAAGCAGCACTACAGAGTTTGAGAATATGAGGTAATTCCGGTAAATAGATCGAGATTTTACCAATCAAAAAGCCCCAGAATGTAATTGCGATGAGATAGCCAAAAGCTTCTGCAGGAATAAGGCGAAAAGTTTTTCTAAATCCAACTTGAATACCTGACGATGCCAATAAAGTATTGGTTGGGCCCGGTGTTAATAGAATGGCTGCCACTAAACCAATAAATAACCATGAAATCATAGTTTGACCTCGCTCTTAAGTATTAAGCATAAAATAATCCGGTCAAATCTGCAAAAAAATAATTGTAAGAGAACATATTAAAAAATTTTATATTTTATTATTTTTTAATGAATCTCAATTAATTAGGTGGATATATATAAAAATTTCATTTTAGTCAATTTTGTCAATTTATAAAGCTATAAGCTCATCATAAAATTTCTATAAAAGTAGAAGTTTCAATAGAGTATTCGGACTTAAAATTCCTGAAATACTACTCTCTACAACATGAAAGAAAAATCATCCACAACCTTGAAATCATTATTTCTGGTAACCTTTGATTGAGTTTTAACTAACTAAAAATCCCTACTCTTGCGTATGAACTTTGGGCACTTCTATAGAAAGATTTGGTGATGGGAGCAACTTTTACCTAACTCCTAATGATTAAATTTCCACTCTCCATTTAACATGTCTATCTTGCTCAATTTGTTCAACATATTGATAAAGCAAAATTTCGAAAAAAATGCTATTAAAACTATTCAGACAAAATAATTGCTGTTAAATTGTACAAGGACAACAATTGATAATTCACATTTTTTAACATCCAGACGGTTTAGTATATTGTTGTTTTAATTATATTTTAAGAACTACAGAATAATATCAGGAGTCATATATGAATAAATGGATCAAACTTTCAGTCATGAGCTTAGCGTTATCAGGCGTAGTTGCCTGCTCGAATGATAATGCACAAAATAAATCAGATAATCAGGCTGCATCTGGCGAGAGCGTAGCTGCAGATAAACTGCAAACCCGATTTGTCAATATTGCGACAGGCGGTGCCTCAGGCCCTTATAATGTCATCGGAACAGGATTGGCTGAAATCTATAACAAGACCTACGGCGTGAGTTCCAAAACCCAGACCACAGGGGCTTCTGTCGAAAATCTAAATTTATTAAAACAGAACAAAGTTGAAATGGCCTTTGTCATGAGCGACAGCTTAACTGAAGCAATTAATGGTCAAGGCAGTTTTAGCACCAAGATTGACAACGTGCAGCAGATCGCTGCGCTTTATCCAAACTATGTACAGATTGTCACTTCAAAACGTTCTGGTATCAAAAATATTGAAGATCTCAAAGGCAAACGTATTGCAGTGGGCGCCCAGAATTCAGGTGTAGAAGTGAATGCCCGTACTCTATTGAACGGTTTTGGTATCACTTATAAGGATGTCAAAGTAGATTACTTAGGTTATGCCGAAGCAGCTGATGCCTTGAAAGGCGGTAAACTGGATGCAGCCTTCCTGACCAGTGGTCTTCCAAACTCTTCACTGATGGAGCTGCAACAGGGCTTTGATCTACAACTGGTGAGTATTAATCCAGATAAAGTGAAAGCGATTGCCAAAGATCAGGCGTATTTCCTGCCAATGACCATTCCTAAAGGGACCTATGGCAATGCTGAAGATATTCCTACAGCTGCGATCATGAATGCGCTGGTGGTTCGTTCTGATCTCTCTACAGATGATGTATATAAGCTAACCAAGACGTTCTTCTCCAGCTTGGATCAACTCGCCAATTCACATCAGGCTGCTAAAGAAATCACTTTAGAAGGTGCACAAAAAGGTCTGGTTGCTCCACTGCATCCGGGCGCGCAAAAATTCTATGATGAGAATAAAGCGAACTGATGAAATGGATACAAGGTGCAGCGATTGCTGCACTTTTTAGTTTGGCTGCTTTTTTTATTACCTATGTTTGGATGACATTTCCGTATATTTTTGTGGAAGTGAAAGAGCAAAATTTTCAGTGCAAAATTGACCAGAAATCTTTTCAGCTCAGCTGGATGCATTCGGTAGAAAGAACACAGTGGAAAGAACGTTATCTTCTAGACAAGGATCATTTCATTCTGACAGATACTCAGTTCATTTCATTTGGTGCAGGTACACCTGATCAAGGTACTATTACTCGACAGGATGATGGCAACATCCATATGCAAATCAACCGGAAGATGAAAGAAATCAATTGGGTGATTTCACGCAGAATGCAGGGAAAAATCGAAGTTGCTGATCGTATCTGGAATATTTATCAGGATTTTCCTGATTACAGCACAGTACACATCTCTATAAAAAAAGACAGCCTATGGAAAAAAAGAGGTTTAAATGATTGCCTATGAATCCACAAGAAACAAGAAATGTGACCGAAGCACTGGATGATCAACAGCAACAAGAATTATTAGAAAAATTTGACCGTGAATCTGTCACTCGCAATCCGATCAACAAATCGGTTCGCTGGTTTATTGCTGCCTTGGCAATATCCTATTCGTTATTTCATCTTTATATTACTTTTAATCCCTTGCCAGAACTGATTCAACGTGCAGCCCATGTATCCATTGGTCTGGCGCTGATTTTCTTGTTGTATCCAGCACGTCAGGCCAGTAGCCGGCAAAAAGTCGCATGGACGGACTGGATTTGGGTCATTGCCTCTTTTGTTTCTTTCTTTTATCTGTTTAAAGAATACCAAGCCATTATGACTACCCGGGGAGGCATTCCCAATACGCTGGACATTGTCTTCTCGATTATGACGGTAGTATTGGTGGTTGAGGCTGCTCGAAGGGTGATGGGCTGGATGTTGCCGATCCTGGGACTGATTTTCTTGAGTTATCCATTTGTCAGTCATTTTGAATGGATGCCGGATCGCTTGCTGACCCGACCCTATACATTCAGTGACATCTTTGGGCAAATGTACCTAAAAACTGAAGGTTTATATTCTTCAGCTATTGGGGCTTCGGTCACCTTCATTTTCCTGTTTATCCTGTTTGGTGCCTTTCTGGCGAAATCAGGAATGGGAAAATTATTTAATGATCTGGCCATGGCACTTGCCGGGCATAAGCAAGGTGGCCCTGCCAAAGTTGCGGTGATTTCCAGCGGTTTTATGGGCAGTATTAATGGTACTGCCGTTGCCAATGTGGTGGGAACCGGTTCATTTACCATTCCTTTAATGAAGAAAATTGGCTATCACAAAAACTTTGCCGGTGCTGTTGAAGCCAGTGCTTCTGTGGGTGGACAGATCTTGCCGCCGGTAATGGGTGCCAGTGCCTTCATCATGGCAGAAACTACAGGTGTCAGTTACGGCACCATTGCCTTAGCTGCGGTATTGCCTGCCCTGCTGTATTACCTCGGTGTGATGGCGCAAGTCCATTTCAGAGCTGGCCGGGATCACCTGAAAGGCGTTCCCAAAGCTGACCTACCACGAGTCAAAGAAGTCCTAAAAGAACGAGGCCATTTATTATTTCCGATCGTTGCTTTGGTGTTCTTTTTATTCCAGTCGATTCCAGTGAGTTATGCCGCTGTTTATACGATTTTATTGACCATTGTGGTGGCAGCATTCAGGAAATCCACCCGCATGGGACCTAAGGAAATTCTGGAAGCACTAGCAGATGGTGCTAAACAGTCACTCTCTGTAATGGCTGCCTGTGCGGTCGTCGGGATCATTATTGGTGTGGTGAGCTTGACCAGTTTTGGCTCGGTGATGACTTCTTCGATCATGAGCATTGGTGCCGGCAGTCTATTCCTGACCCTGTTCTTTACCATGATTGCATCGATGATTCTGGGCATGGGTCTACCATCGATTCCAGCCTATATCATTACCGCGACGATGGCTGCTCCGGCTTTGGCCAACTTTGATATTCCAATCCTAGTCGCGCATATGTTCGTATTCTATTTTGGCCTGTTTGCCAATATTACCCCTCCCGTCGCCTTAGCCGCCTTTGCTGGTGCCGGGATTGCAGGTGGTGACCCAATGCGGACTGGATTCCTGGCCTTGCGCCTATCCCTAGCCGGATTTATTGTGCCCTTCCTGTTTGTCTATAACCCGGCGATGCTGATGATTGATACAACAGATATTGCCGTGAATGCCAAAGAATTTGCCTTACCGGCATGGAATGTCATTTTAAGCATTACCGTAACATCCATTGTCGGCATTCTGGCACTTGGCGCTGCAGTAGAAGGCTACTTTAAAACCGCGATGAATTGGTTCTGGCGCATCTTCCTAGGGGTTGGCGCTCTCATGATGATTGTGCCTGAGACCATGACCGATATTATCGGCACCATCATGGTGATTATTGCAATTGGCTTTAATATCATTCAGGCAAGAAAAGAAAATACAGCTACGACTAAAACCTCATAAAAAAAAGAGAGCTTAAGCTCTCTTTTTTTTTATTATAGAATCTTAGAAAATACGAGTTTTATCTTTTTCTGCTTTTGGCAATTTTGCTGCAATTTTCTGAGCAATGGCCATATAACTTTCAGCAGCATCATCTCCAGCAATCACTGAAGGCTTACCGGCATCGGCATTTTCACGAATCACTGCATTCAAAGGCAAGCGGCCGAGCAATGGAATATTGTATTGCTCTGACAGTTTATCACCGCCGCCTGTACCAAAGATCTGTTCTTCGTGACCGCAGTTTGAACAGATATGGGTCGACATATTTTCGACTACACCCATCACTGGAATCTGCACACGATTGAACAGTTCAATGCCTTTGGTCGCATCCAGCAATGCCACGTTTTGTGGTGTGGTGACGATCACAGCACCTGTGACTGGAATACGCTGAGCGAGCGTTAACTGGATATCACCTGTACCTGGTGGCATATCAATCATCAATACATCCAGATCTGGCCATAAAGTTTGATTGAATAGCTGCATCAAGGCACCTGTTGCTTTCGGACCGCGCCAAGCAACTGGCGTATTATTATCACCCGTTAGGTGGCCAATCGACAGCACTGCCATACCATACGCATCAAGTGGGACAAACTGCTCGGCTTCGATCATCGGGGTTTTGCCGGCATTGCCGAGCATCGTCGGAATACTTGGACCATAAATATCCGCATCCAGTACACCCACTTTCAAACCTAATTTTTGCAAAGCCAAAGCCAGATTCACAGTTGTGGTTGATTTACCTACACCGCCCTTACCTGAAGAGACCAGAATGACATTCTGAATGCGTGGATGCTTCGGCACATCATGTTGCTGTGGAGCAGCTTTCTGGATCGGTGGATTATTTGGATCAGCTTCTGCTTGAGCCGCATGACCTGAAGCATCAACCACTGGCGGCAGGTTCGATTTTGAAGCAGCAGTTTGCGGCTGGCTGGAACAGCTCTCGCCTTCCGCATGATGATGTCCACAACCACCTTCTTTTTTATGACCCGTCTTTTGCTGAATCACATGCAGGTTTAGTTCTTTAATACCGCATTTCTCTAGCGCATCCGCCAGTTCATCATGAATTTGCTGTAACTGTTCTTTTTCTTCCGGATAGGTATTAATGGTGATTTGCAGAATCTCACCTTGCACATTGACCTGAGTAATCCGGTCTTTCAGTGCATTGCTAGAATTTGGCAAGATGTAGTTTTGCAGTACGTTCTGCACAGCTTCTTCGTTCACCTCCTTGGAAGGCGAAAAAACCGATTTAAGCGAAGAAAGCCAGGACATAGGTTACTCCAAAAATATAGATAGACATCTGAATAGCTTAGTTTAACGAGGTTTTAGGCTCAGGTTAAGCAATCTGTATTCAACAAGCCCAAAAGACAAATATGATTTCCAACTATTTTACTGGGTTTTAAAGGGTTACAGGGAAGAAAATTTATAAAGTCAGCATCACATCTTATTTATTGTTTTATATTACTGATATTTAAAATTTTAAATAAAATTAACTAGATAGTATCCATTAAAAAGCCACTTCATTCAAAAATTAAATGAAGTGGCTTTCAACATGAAATGATTATTTATGATTTTTATCTTGATCGGTCTTGTTTTGCCCAGATTGATCAGCCTTATCCTGATCTTTTTTAGCATCATTTTTGTTATTGGTCTGATCTGAATTTTGGTCCTTATCCTTAGCCTCTTTAGATGAAGATTCCTGATCCTGCTTTTTCGAATCATCTGACTGAGACTGGTCATCGCCTTTCATTTTTGTCATTGTTTCAGCAGCCATCTGTTTCAACTCATTCAGTTTTGTAGCAGCTTCATTCACCAACTCACTAATTTTGACTTTGGTATCTTCAAACTTGTGTAGGGCTTCATCTTTTAAATTTGCCATACGATCCTGGTCAGCCTGATTTGCTGATTTATCTCCAGAACTATGATCCTGTGCCTTTTTCGAATCATCTGAACCTTGCTCACCATTTTTTTGGCTGTCTGATTTGCCATTTTTTAGCTCATTCAGAATCTTCTCGCCTTTTTGCAACAGCTCTTCACCGATCGCGATGGCTTTCGCTTTTAAGTCATCCATTTTGGTACTTTCAGCTTTTTTATCTGATTGATCACCATGATTAGATTGGTCATTTTTAGACGCATCTTTTTGCTCTGATTGCTGATTACCAGATGCTTTAGAGTCTTGCTGATGATCAGACTTTTCATCAGCACCATTTTTTTGGGCTTCTAGGACTTCTTCATGTTTCTGCTTATGCTGTTTATCAATCTCATTCTGCTTTTGCTCTTGTTCAATCTTGTCATGCAACTCTCGTGCATGTTGTTCTTTATCTTGATTCTGTTTTGAAGTACTTGTCTGGTTATTCTGAGTCATGAGTACCCTCCT
>NZ_DFDO01000241.1:15465-26676 GCF_002367915.1 Acinetobacter sp. UBA3025 | reverse complement strand
GCTTTTTTTATTCAGAATAAAGACAATTTGTTTATTTAAATAACTGAATTTAAAGTGCTGATTAAGGTTCTTATTCTGAGAGATGCCTTACCAAATTAAAGATAAAGAATGCGATCAATCAAAGAAGTTCGCATCCACATGCTTATTTTTAGGCAATAAAAAACCCCAAGACTTAATATGCTTGGGGTTTTTCAGAATCTTGGTCCCGAGGGTCGGACTCGAACCGACACGTCATCTCTGACAGCGGATTTTGAGTCCGCCGCGTCTACCAATTTCACCACCTCGGGAGTGGATGACGGCTATATTACTCTGTTTCAAAAACTTGTCAACGCAGAAAAAACACATTTGCCTAATTTTAAAACAATTCTTATTTTTTTGTTTTATAATCGAGCAATTCCCGCCATAAAAAAGAAAAAAGTTTATACTAGCCGCAGTTTTTTTATCGTAAATTGTCATGCAACTTTCTGATTTTAGTTTCGATCTCCCTGATGAGCTGATTGCTCGCTATCCTCTTGAACAACGTAGTGCTTCCCGCCTGTTACACCTTGATGCACATGGCCAATATCACGATCACCAGTTCACCGATATTTTGGATTTATTGAATGAAGGTGATTTGCTGGTTCTGAACGATACCAAAGTGATGAAAGCGCGCCTGAAAGGTAAACGTGCCTCTGGTGGTGCAGTTGAAGTACTGGTTGAGCGTATGATGGATCAGTTCATTGCGCACTGTCATATCAAGGCCAGCAATACACCTAAAGCCGGTGCAGAATTATTTATTGGTCCAGATGAAGTTAAAGTCACCGTTCAAGGCCGTCATGAAAATCTGTTTATTGTCGAATTTTCTCAGCCGATTCTGGAGGTGCTGGATAAATATGGCGCACTGCCAATTCCACCTTATTTCAACCGTGAAGCAGAAGAAATTGATACGGTACGTTATCAGACTGTCTTCAATGATCCGACAAAACTGGCCAGCGTTGCTGCTCCTACCGCTTCCCTGCACTTCGATGAAGAGTTGCTGAAAAAACTGGAAGAAAAAGGCATTCAGAAAACCTTTGTGACCTTGCATGTTGGGGCTGGAACTTTCCTGCCGGTTCGTACCAATGATATCGAAAACCATATCATGCACAGCGAATGGTGTCAGGTATCGGATGAATCCATGGAATTGATCAAAGCCACCAAAGCACGTGGTAATAAAGTGATTGCTGTGGGTACGACCGCAACTCGTGCGACCGAAAGTGCGGCTCAGGCCAATGGTGGTGAATTGAAAGGCTGGACCGGCGATACTCAAATCTTCATCTATCCGGGTTATGAGTTCAAAGTGGTGGATCGTCTGATTACCAACTTCCATTTACCGGAATCTACCCTGCTCATGCTGGTTTCAGCTCTATCTAACCGCGAAAATATCCTGAATGCTTACAAGCACGCGGTTGAAAGCAAATACCGCTTCTTTAGTTATGGCGATGCCATGCTGATTGATCAAGCGCAATAATCAGCAGGAACCCTCCCCATGCCGATCGAGTCTGTGCAGCACTCCATTCATATTCGACGCAAGAAAAATGAAGTGGTGTTTCGCAATATCGCCCGGCTCTGGGATCTGGGTCGTCAGGCCAAAAGCCATCAGGAATTATTGGATGGCTTGCATCCATGGAACGGCCCAATTAGCTTAAAATTTGAAAATAATTTACCGTTTGCTCTGGCCGGAATCGGACTCTTTCTGATTGGCTGCATATTTGTGGCACCGGCCAATATCTGGATGCAAAGCGGTGTTTTCTTTGGATGCCTACTGGTATTCTGGGCTTATATCAGCTATGAACATCGAAAGCCACTGGATGAAGTCATTCGCTATCTGGAAGATGAGGCACTCGCCAAAAAATACCAGCTGGCTTTTCAGAAGCAGCCACAACATATCTCGATTCCGCTCAATCCCCTACATTTTATTAGCCATTTAAAACGTCTTTTCCCGGTATTTAATCAAGGCTCTCTGAGTAATGAAATTTCACGCTATGCCAGTACTGTCTGGGAAGATGAAGATGGTCAACAACATCAGGTTCTGGTCTTTCAATATCATTATGTGCACGAAGTTCAGGTACGCAATAAGGAAGGTCAACCGGTCAAACTGCCCCAGGTACATAAAGACCTTTGGGGGGTATTTGTTTTTGATGTTCAGATTCAGGGGCTAGCCGTGACTACCTCCAGAAAGAAATTTCATTATCCTTATGCTTATCCCTGGCACAGCAGCGACATTCGCGCCAACCAGAAATTAAATTTCTTTGGCAGCGATCCGATGCAAATGGCGAAACTGCTCACGCCTGGTTTTGTACTTCGACTGGCGGACTTTTTTGAGCAGCGTCAGGGCGATTTACTGTTTCATCCACAAAGCCATATGCTCTGCTATCTGGGACCACATGATTTATTTGAGGTGTCCAGTAAACACGATAAAATTAACGATATTTCTACATTGCGTGGTCATCTCAGAACGTTTAAATTAAAAGAATTGGAAAAGTTACATACTGATCTGACGCAATTTTTAAAATAATTATTTTTTTCTGGGGACTACTTTTATGGGATTTTTTGTTTTTGTCATTATCCCGCTTCTGGTCATTATTGCCATTATCATGATTCGTAACAGCATTGTGCGTCATCATAACTCCACTATTCGTGCATGGTCCGATGTCGCCAACTATGAGCGGCAAAAACTAAAAATCCTGGATGGTCTGCAACCTCTGGTTGAGCAATATTCCAGTTTTGAAAAAGGAACTTTAGAGAAAGTCACTGAACTGCGCCAGAACATTATGAGCCTGAATATTCAGGATGCCGATATTGCCCAGTTACAACGGGTTGAAAACCTGAATAAAGAACTGATGCGCAGCCTGAATGTGGTGATTGAAAACTACCCTGAACTGAAAGCTAATGACATTTATCTGAAAATGATGAATGAAATTGAAGAACAGAATGAAAATGTCGGCGCTGCAATTACCATCTACAACCGCAATGTCGAACTCTTCAATAACCAGATTCAGATTTTCCCGCACAATATTATCAATAACATGTTTCTCAGAAAGAAAGCAGTACGCCCTTTCCGTGACCAGACCGTGACTCAAAACTTTGACTATCGTCCGAACTTTCACTGAGAAAAATCATTACATTTTATAGTTTTTGATTTGCAATACATTGGCTTATGATGCAATAGCGAGAGATAAAGCAATACACTTATAAAAACCCAATAAAAAGAATAAAAAATCATGCTGGATTATTTAGAACACTTGCAACAGACGCTGGTCAAGGAATTTTATCAGCTGTATGACCGCTATCAGGATGACCACATCTATGCCTGTAGTCTGGTCTTTGACGAATTTTTATTGCTGGATGATCTGGCGATTTCCACAGAACGTAGCATTTTTCAGGACCCTGAAGATCCACAGCAATATCTGGCCGAACGGGATCGCTGGAATGTACGAAAATGGCGCTATAAAAGCCAAAGCTCTTCACAATCTGAACTCATGCCTTTTAAAACTTTGCTGGCAGAGTATTTTAAAACCCAGCATAGTTTTGGCCATCCTGTCTTAGCTCAACAAAAACAGCTTCCTGCTACTCACTTGGATTTATTGCTAGAAACTTTTAAACAAGCCAAACGCAAATTATCTGAAGCTTATGGTCTGGATCTAGATTCGATTATTTTTTTCCTCAGCGTTCCGATCCAACCCGAATGTGAATGCCAATCTGCACTTGAACTCAATTCCGACAGTCGCTTATTGCAGGACTTTTTAGCTTTCAGACAGACCCTGTCTCAACAGAGAGTCAATAAACGTTTAAAACTCTCACAAAGTGATAAGGATATTCTGATTGATCTGGAACAAATGCTGGCTATGGAACCTTATGACTATTTGCAAGTGGCGCAGGATGCCTATTTACTGACGCTGGAATCCTATTTTATCGACAGCAATATCTATATCCAAAAATTGATCCAGCATATTGCTGCCATGGCGGCTGAACCTGATGGTAGCTGTGCCTTGAGCCGGGAAGAAATTATGCAGCGTTTACAGCAATTTTCTGCAAACTTACCTCTTTCTACCTGATATTTCCTCTATTCATCGATAAATAAAATTACAGAGTGAATTCTCTACAATGCTGGCGTTTAAGGTCAGAATCAAGGAAAATAGCGCCCTTTAATTCGCATTAGTAATCAGCGAACTGTTTTTTCGCCTTGATTTGGAACTCTTATGAAGTTTGAAAAATTAGGTCAGTCGGGTCGTGCCCGTCGTGGTCGTTTAACGCTTGAACATGGCGTAGTAGAGACACCCGTCTTTATGCCAGTTGGTACTTATGGCACGGTTAAAGGCATGTTGCCACGTGATGTTGAAGGTATTAAAGCACAGATTATCCTCGGTAATACTTTCCACTTATACCTGCGTCCGGGCCTTGAAGTCATCAAGCAGCATGGTGGCCTGCACGGTTTCATGAAATGGGATAAACCGATTCTGACTGACTCAGGCGGCTTCCAAGTCTTCAGTCTGGGTGCAATGCGCAAGATTGAAGAAAAAGGCGTGACCTTCCGCTCCCCGATCGATGGTTCAAAAGTTTTCCTTTCACCTGAAATTTCAATGGAAATTCAGCATACGTTGAACTCCGATATCGTGATGATTTTTGATGAATGTACGCCTTATCCTGCAACCCATGAAGAAGCGCAGAAATCTTTGCAGCTGTCTTTACGTTGGGCTGAGCGCTGCAAGAAGCATCATCATGATGAACTCAACAATAAAAATGCCCTGTTCGGGATTATTCAGGGCGGGATGTATGAAGACCTGCGTGATGAATCTTTAAAAGGCCTGCTTGAGATTGACTTCGACGGTTATGCGATTGGCGGTCTGTCTGTCGGTGAACCGAAAGAAGAAATGATCAAGGTGCTGGATTATCTTCCGAACAAAATGCCGGAAAATAAACCGCGTTACCTGATGGGTGTCGGCAAACCGGAAGATATCGTTGAAGGCATCCGTCGTGGTGTAGACATGTTCGACTGCGTCATGCCGACCCGAAATGCACGTAACGGACATTATTTCGTGACCGATGGTCTGGTGCGTATCCGTAACAGCCAATACCGTCATGATCAAAGCCCACTTGATCCACATTGCGATTGTTATACCTGTCAGAACTTTACCCGCGCTTATCTGTTCCATTTAGAGAAATGTGGAGAAATGCTGGGCTCTATGCTCGGTACCATCCATAACCTGCGTTATTACCAGCGTTTTACTGAAGATATCCGCAACGCACTGGATAACGGAACTTTTGATGAATTTGTTCAGGACTTTTACGCTCGTCGTGGCCTGGAAGTTCCACCTTGTCCACAAGATTAATCTTTCAGCATTTGCGCTGAGGAAAAAGACAGGGTAAATTGCAAGAATATGTCAATTTATTATCAAGTTGATCACCAGTTTTTTATTTTAGGAAAATGAAATGAGCCTATTTATTTCGACTGCTCACGCTGCAGGTGAAGCTGCACAACAACCAAGCTTGATGGCTAACCTTTTGATGATTGCGGTTTTTGTTGCAATCTTCTATTTCTTGATCTGGCGCCCTCAATCAAAACGTGCCAAAGAGCACCGTGCTCTGGTTGACAGCCTTGGCGTAGGCAGCGAAGTCGTTTTTGCAGGCGGCTTAATGGGCAAAATCACTAAAATTGAAGGTGATTTCGCAGTCGTTGAGTTGAGCCGCGGTGTAGAAGTCAAAGTTCAACGCGCGAGTGTGATCTCAGTTCTGCCTGAAGGCACTTTAAATAACATTTAATCAAAATTAGTCGTGCTCCCCGCACGACTTTTTCATTTTAAGAAGAAAACGAATGCGTTACCCAGCATGGAAATATGTGCTGATCCTGGTTGTCCTGGTGGTCAGTACTTTATATGCCCTGCCAAGTTTGTATCCAGATGAACCTGCTGTACAGATTTCGGGTGCCAAAGCCGGTACTCAGATTGACGCAGGCATCGTACAAAAAGCAGAGCAGATTTTAACAACTGAAAATATTGCAACTCACGACAATAGCTTTAGTAATAACGCTGCTTTATTACGTGTAAATTCAAGTGAAGCACAGCTGAAAGCCAAAGAAGCTTTACGCCGTGGTTTAGGTGATGAATACGTCGTAGCACTTAACCTTGCTCCAACCACTCCAGAATGGCTGCAAAAAATTGGTGCCAAACCAATGAAACTGGGTCTGGACTTACGTGGTGGTGTTCACTTCCTGCTCGAAGTGGATATGGACAAGGCGATTGCACAGCGCATGGACACCTCAGCAACTGACCTGCGTCGTCAGCTGCGTGATAACAACCTGAAATTCAATAGCCTGAATTTAAGCAATAACACCATTGTTGTGCAGTTTGCCAATAATGATGATCGTGCTGCCGTCATGGATTTCTTGCGCCGTAATGGCAATGAATTCAACCAGCAGGCAGTGGCGACTGAAACCGGTTCGACTTTACGCCTCAACTATACCGATACGCGTAAGCAGGAAATTGAATCTTATGCGGTGAACCAGAACTTAACTACTTTACGTAACCGTATTAACGAGTTAGGTGTGGCTGAAGCGCTGGTACAAACCCAAGGTAGCAACCGTATTGTGGTTGAACTTCCGGGTGTACAGGATACCGCAGAAGCAAAACGTGTCTTGGGTCGTACGGCGAACCTGGAATTCCGTCTGGTGTCTGATCTGAATGATCAATACATCGATCCTTATACTGGCCAATTAAGTGGTACAGCTCCAGCAGGAACTCAGGCATTTGCTTATGAATCTCTGGACAGTGGTCGTCAGTTATTGCTAAACCGTAACCGTATTTTGACCGGTGAACGTGTACAAAATGCATCTTCTGGCTTTAGTCAAGATACTGGCGGTGCTGAAGTTAATATTACTTTGGACAGCGCTGGCGGTAAATTGATGGCAGATGCCACACGTAATGCCGTAGGCAAACGTATGGCGGTACTGTTCATCGAGAACAAGCAAAAGATCAGCTACGTAGAAGACCCGGCAACAGGTGCACAAACTGAAGTGCGTACACCATATACCGAATCTGTGGTGATTAACGCTGCTACCATTCAGGCAGTATTGGGTTCTCAATTCCGTATTACCGGTCTGGACTCACCTCAGGAAGCTTCTGAGCTTGCCTTGATGCTACGTGCTGGTGCTCTGGCTGCGCCAATGTATTTCGTTGAAGAACGTGTGATTGGTCCAAGTCTGGGTCAGGAAAATATTGATAAAGGCGTACTCTCTACCCAAATCGGCTTCATTCTAGTAGCGATCTGGATGGTCGTATTCTTCCGTCTGTTTGGTGTAATTGCCAACTTTGCGCTGGTCGTTAACCTGGCGATGATTCTGACAGTGATGTCGTGGATTGGCGCTTCCCTCACCCTGCCGGGTATCGCGGGTATCGTGATTACCATCGGTATGGCGGTCGATGCCAACGTACTGATCTGTGAGCGGATACGGGAAGAAATGAAATGGGGCGCCTCGCCGAAACAGGCAATTGTGGCCGGTTATGATCGAGCCTATAACACCATTTTCGACTCGAACTTAACTACCTTCCTGGTCGCGTTCATTCTGTTCGCAATTGGTACTGGTCCAATCAAAGGCTTTGCTGTAACCCTGATGATTGGTATTGTCTGCTCGATGTTTACGGCGATTACCGTAACCCGTGCGATCGTACAGATCATCTATGGCAAAAAACGTAACTTGAAAAAGTTGAGCATTTAGGAGATCGATGATGACTGAAAATACTCAACTGAATCAGAAACAGTACGGTCGCCCTGAAGACGAACGTATCATTCCGTTTATGAAGATTGCATTGCCTGCGGCAGTGTTCTCTATCATCCTGACGGTTGCCAGCATCTTCTTTATTGCGACCAAAGGCTTGAACCTCGGTCTGGACTTTACTGGTGGTGTCTCAGCAGAGCTGAACTATACCAATCCGGTAAAACCTGATGATGTAACTCAGGCACTCAGCAAAGCTGGCTTTGATGATGCGGTCGTGCAAACGCTGGGCTCGGAACGTGACCTGATGGTACGTATGCCGGTTCAGGAAGATATTGAAGCAGAAGACCTTACCAAAGCCGTTACTGCAGCAGTTCAGCTGCCAGGCAATGCGGCTCAGGTACCTAAGGTCGATGTAGTCGGTGGACAGGTCGGTAATGAGCTGTATGTGCGTTCTGCGGGTGCAGTTGCTCTTGCCCTCTTGCTGATGCTGGTCTATGTCACTATCCGCTTTGAGTTCAAACTGGCGATGGGTGCGGTACTGTCATTGTTCCACGATATCGTGGTGACGATTGGTATTTTTGCCATGATGCAATGGCCATTTGACCTTACGGTTCTGGCTGCACTACTGGCGATCATCGGTTTCTCACTTAACGATAATATCGTGGTCTCTGACCGTATCCGTGAGAACTTCCGTAAGATCCGGGGTGCCGAACCTGTTGAAATTATCAATATTGCCTTGACTGAAACCTTACGCCGTACCATTCATACTTCTATGACTTTATTACTGGTTGTAGTGGCCATGATGATCATGGGCGGTGCTGGTCTGAAATGGTTCTCGATTGCGATGTTTGTGGGTGTCTTTGTCGGTACCTATTCTTCGATCTATATCGGTACAGCCTTTGCCCTGTGGCGCGGTCTGAATCGCCAGGACTTTATTGTTCAGGTGAAACCAGAATTTGAAGACGAAAATCAGCTTCCATAAGCTGCCCGTTTTCGATTTCACTATTCAGCCCATCTTATGATGGGCTGAATTTTTTCTGGTCTAAGAAAATTGAATGCTGAGGCACTATGGCAATCACAGGATGGATTTTAGCTACATCAGACTTTTGGAAAGTGACCTTGCGGCTTTCATCCAGACTTTGGATCTGATAGCTGTCCTGGTTTTCCGACATCAGCTCCACAATGAGTTGCAGTCCATTAATTAAATAAAGACACGCCAAGCCAGATGACTGTAATACAGCTTGCGCATCACAGACCAACCACCAGCCTGCTTTTAGGCTCGGAAAATAATATTGTCCTGTCACCTGAATGGCATAATGCTGAAGCTCCAATTTAAGCCATGGTAAAAGTCTTTCTGCCGAATCTATAGTTTTCATTTTAAAGGCTTGCTGCTCAACAACCTGCATCTGGAACAAAGTTATTTTTACAGGACTAGATGCCACTTCAATGACAGGTGCTTCAGCACGATCCAATATTAAACATTCCAAACCCAGTTGCTGTTCAAGTTCTCGTGCAGCCTTTTCTCCAATCTGGCGCTTACTGTTCAATAGCTGGGTAATATAGGCTGCAGACAGACCAAAGTGCTCGCAAATCTCTTTGCCATTGTTAAACTGCTGGCTATCAATCAACTGATCGATTACTTTGGCCAGATTATTTCGTCTCAGTTCAAATATTTCCGTGGCACTCATGTTTATTATTTGCTCTTTTCCCTCTTCAGCACACCTTATAACAAAAAAGCCCGCAATTGAATTGCGGGCTTTTCTAATCATGCCTAAAAAGAATCAGTTACCTTGAACCAGACGGCGGGCACTGATAATTCCCGGCTGCTGTTCAAGACGGGCCAATAATTTGGAAAGTTGAGCCAAGCCTTTAACTTCGATCAACAGCTTCATATTGGCAATACCATCTGCTTCAGAAATAGTATTTACCTGACGGATATTGATCTGATCCGAGAAAATCACCTGAGTCAGATCTTTAAGCAAACCACGACGGTCATAGGCTTCCACCACAATCTGCACGCTCTGACCGCGAGTCGGCTGCATTTCCCAGTCGGCTTCTACCGCACGTTCCGGTTCCTGCGAGATCATGCGTACATAATCCGGACAAGCCACCTTATGGATGCTTACACCGCGATTCAGCGTAATATAACCCGCAATCGATTCACCATGCACCGGCTGACAGCACTGGGCTACATGCAGTTCGACGTTATCCAGACCATCAATCAGAATACCATGTGCAGACAAGGTATGGCTGGCACGCGGATTCAACGCCGGTTTCAGCACCAGTTCAGGCTCATCCTGATCCAGATGCATATGACGGTTCACCTGATTGATCAGGGCATGCAGGCTGATATCACCATTCACCAGACCAATCAGAATGTCTTCACCACTTTTCACATTGAAATGGTTGCAATAATCACCCAAGTCGATTGATTTCGGGTGAATTGCCAGACGTGCCAATTCTTTATTCAGAATTTCACGACCCACTTCCAGATTCTTACTGCGATCCTGCTGACGGAACCAGTGACGTAACTTGTCACGGGCACGTGCAGTCTTGATATAACCCAGTGAATTAACCAACCAGTCCCGATTTGGTTCACGGTCTTTCTTGGTCAGAATCTCAACCTGTTCCCCGGTTTTCAAGGCATAGGTTAAAGGTACATAGCGCTGGTTGACCCGGGCTGCATAACATTTGTTGCCGACTTCCGTATGTACATGATAGGCAAAGTCGAGTACGGTTGAACCTCGTGGTAACTCTTTAATATCACCATCACGGCTGAACACATAGATTTTTTCGAAGCCTTCAAAATCTTGAATATGCTCAAAATTTTCAACTTCCTCTTCTTCATCCTTATGTGCACTGGCTTCATTGCGTTCCTGATAATGCTCAATCACTGCACGCAGGGAGTGCAGACGATGATTAAAGGAAGTATCGGTATTTTTCGAACCTTCCTTATAGTTGAAGTGTGAGCATACGCCAAGTTCAGCCTCTTCATGCATCGTATAAGTACGAATCTGCACTTCAAGTGACTTGTTTTCCGCAATCACAGCTGTGTGTAAAGAGCGATAACCATTGGCCTTCGGATTGGTAATATAGTCATCAAACTGATGCGGAATATGTCGCCACAATTGATGTACGATCCCGAGCGTGTGATAACACTCAGGCACACTTTTCACCAATACACGCAGCGCACGGATGTCATACAGCTGGTCGAAGCTCAGGCTTTTGCTTTTCATTTTCCGATAGATCGAATAAATGTGCTTCACCCGGCCGTTAATTTCAGCTTCAATGCCGTGTTCTGCCAGCTCTTCACGCAATTTATCAATCACGAACTGAATATATTGTTCACGTTCCAGACGCTTTTCATTCAGCAAAGAGGCAATTTCTTTATAGCGTTCTGGCGCCAGATAGCGGAAGGCCAGATCTTCGAGTTCCCATTTCAACTGGGCAATCCCGAGACGATGCGCTAAAGGAGAATA
>NZ_DFDO01000241.1:5454-15368 GCF_002367915.1 Acinetobacter sp. UBA3025 | reverse complement strand
ATGCGCTAAAGGAGAATAAATGGTGAGGATTTCTCGTGCGACCCGTTCTTGCCGTTCACGTGAAGAATTGGCCAGCTCACGCAGTGCATAGGTACGTTCTGCCAGCTTGATTAACACGACGCGGACATCTTCTGTCACTGAAATCAGCATCTTGTAAATACCAGACAGATGTTCACGCTGGTTATTATTAAAATGGTCTTCCAGGCGTTTATTTTTTTCAATCAGTTCAGACAGCTTACCCATGGACAGCGTGCCTTTGACCAGGCTGTAGACCTGTTCACCGAATTTTTCCTGCACTTCTGCCAGTGGCATAACGCCTTCACGTACTGCGCGGTAAAGCATGGCAGCAGACAAGGTATCTTCATCGACATAGAGATGCGCAAGAATATCCGCCATTTCAATACCGGTATAGAAGGTATTAGAGCGATGCTGAACCGTACTTTGTAGCTCTTTTTCTAAGGTTAAACGGGCAACTTCTTCGAGCTGCTTCAGGGGAGCCCCGTCTAATATGCCACGAACCCGATCTAACCATTCAGTCAGATCCTGCTGTGCTTGTTCGGCATGTTCTACAGTCGCCTCCTGTGACAACTCAGTGAGCCGCCCAGGCAGTTGCTCACGTACTGTGACCATACCCTTCTCCTACTTTTAGATACATCATCTCTTTGATCGTTTATTTAATTTTCTTTTTCGAACAAGGCAATCGACTCGACATGTCCGGTATGCGTAAACATATCCATCACACCGGCTTTGGTTAGCTGATAACCCTGTTGTACCAGTAGCCCTGCATCTCTTGCAAGCGTAGCAGGATTACATGACACATAAACGATTCTTTTGGCACCAAACTGAGGGATATAATGCATGACTTCTTCTGCTCCAGCACGTGGCGGGTCGATTAATAATGCATCAAATCCTTGATTTGCCCAAGACTGGTGCGAAAAATCTTTGGTTAAATCTTGTGAATAGAACGAAACTTGTGCAATACCATTATTGTTAGCATTTTCCGCACCACGTTGCACCATTTCCTCACTTCCCTCAACCGCAACCACCTGACCAGACGCACCAACACAGCGCGCCAGTGGCAAAGAAAAGTTTCCTAATCCACAAAACAGATCCAGAACGCGTTCGCCCTGCTGTAATTGAAGCAAATCACATGCCAAGCGCACCATTTGCGGATTGATCGTTGAATTGACCTGAGTGAAGTCCAATGGATTAAAACCGAATTCCACATCAAAGTCATCAAGACCATAGTGTAAGCGTGCTGCCTGTTCAGGCTCATCAATCCGCTTCAAATAATCTTGGCCTGCAGGTTGCAAATAAAGCTGCCAACCTTTCTCTAACGTAAATTGGCGCAATCGGTTGACATCTGTTACCGATAATTCTGCGGTTTCACGAATGAGCAACGCAATGTCATGATCACCCATAGCCAATTCTATATGACCAATATCTGCCTGACCATCGAGACTTTGGAGCAATTGTTTAAGACGTGTAACCGCTCCAAACTCGCGATCCAGAATCATACAACGGTCAATCGAAGTCAGCTTATTGGACTGGTTCTCACGAAAACCAACCACCAACTTTTCTTTTTGAGGCAGATAACGCACCCCAATCCGGGCTTTACGACGGTAATCTTCACGTTGTGAACGTAACGGTGGCAGCCATTCTACAGGCTGAATCCCGGCAAAATGCTGCAAATGTGATTTCAGAACATTCTGCTTAAGTTCAATTTGGGCATCTGGATGGATATGCTGCATATTGCAGCCGCCGCATACGCCAAAATGTGGACACACAGGTTTGACCCTGATCTCGGAAGCCTCACTGAGCAACTCAAGGCTATCCGCCTCTTCCAGTTTTTTGACTTCACGGGTAATGCGGGCACGTACGGTTTCACCCGGCAAGGCATAGCGGATAAAGACTTTCTTGCCATGCTTTTCAAGTGGATGATCCGGATGTGAACCATAGTGAGCGATGCCACGTCCTTCATGTGAGAGTGATTCAACCTGAAAAATATACTCGGATTGCGGTGCTGGACGTGGTGGTGCTCGACGTTTCATGAAAACCTAGGATGTGGAGATGGGAAAATCAAAACGGGTAAATTCAGTTCTTTGTGAGGTTTCACGCCAGACTGATAAAAAATCTGCATGTTGCGGCTGGGTATGCAGGTATTGAATCGTACTCTGCACCAGATGCTGATAATCAGGCAACATCAACTGGCCTTTTAGCAACAGCCAGCGAATATAGACCAACCAGGTATTGAGCACATCACCTTCGCAATAGCTGGTGAGTTCGCTCCATTGCTGGTTGCGTACATATTCCGGTACATGATAGCCACCATCGCCACGCTTGCCTGGATAACCCAGTAAATGAGCAACATCATCCAGTTTCTGAAAATGACGGGCATGAAACATGGCCATGACATCCATCAAATCGACATGACGCTGATGGTAACGATTCTGGTAGTTATTATAACGCTTTTGCGTATCAATTTCGCCCTGATCGAACAGACTTGGCGCAGATAAGCCATGATACATGGCCCGATAAAGAATGACCGGAAGATCGAATTGTGAGCCATTCCAACTGACTAGCGTCGGATGACGCTTGTCAAAAATGGATAAGAATTTTTTTAAAATTTCCGCTTCACTGTACTGTTCATGGCTAAAAGAAAACAGGCGCATGCCCTGTTCATCCATCCATAAACCGGAAATACAGACAATTTCATGCAAAGGCAGACGCTGAAAGTCCGAGCCTGATTCCTGACGGCGTAATTTGGTCAGGGCCTGATCCAAATCAGCCTCAGGCAGATCCAGACCAAACAGATGCGCGCCTGATTTAAGATCGGTCTGGGTTTCAATATCGAAAGTTAAAACAGGCAGGCGCATAAAAGATTTCTCAAAAATTATTCAGGATCTTGTACAGAGAACAAGCCTGTAGACAGGTAACGGTCACCACGGTCACAGATAATACATACAATCACTGCATCCGGATTTTCTTCTGCAAGCTTGATGGATGCCCAAACTGCACCGCCAGAAGATGTGCCGGCACTGATACCTTCTTTTTGCGCCAGTTTACGCATAGTACGTTCCGCTTCAATCTGTGGAATATCGATAATACGGTCGATACGGCTACGATCAAAAATCGTTGGCAAATATTCTTCTGGCCAGCGACGGATACCGGCAATACTAGAACCATCAGATGGCTGTAGGCCCACAATCTGAATATCCGGATTCATTTCTTTCAGATATTTAGATACGCCCATGATCGTACCTGTAGTACCCATTGAGCTGACAAAGTGTGTAATTTTGCCACCTGTTTGCTGCCAGATTTCAGGACCTGTGGTCAGGTAATGCGCTTCGACATTGTCCGGGTTACCAAATTGGTTTAACACCAGACCTTTACCTTCAGCCTGCATTTGCAAGGCCAGATCACGTGCACCTTCCATGCCCTGCTCTTTGGTCACTTCAATCAGTTCAGCACCATAAGCACGCATTGCGTCCTTACGTTCCTGACTCATGTTATTCGGCATAATCAGCTGCATCTTGTAACCACGCATGGCCGCAACCATCGCCAATGCAATCCCTGTATTTCCGCTGGTCGCCTCAATCAAGGTATCACCCGGTTTGATCTGTCCGCGCTTTTCCGCCTGCATGATCATGTTATACGCTGGACGGTCCTTGACCGAGCCTGCCGGATTATTTCCTTCGAGTTTTGCAAGTACTGTGGCTTGAGTGTGACTAGCCAGACGCTGCAAACGCACCAGTGGCGTTTTGCCTACATAATGGTCCAGTAAAAATTCGTCTGCTTGAAAATCAGGGGTGGTATTACTCATTATTTGCACCTATATCGAGGTGCGGCTATTGTATGAAAAAATGCATTTCCCTGCACCCATTTATAGCAGTGCTTTTGCATAAAACTGTATAGATCACGATCAGCACGGCCAATTCGCCCTGTTTTAGCTTGATAAAACTCCTCAATCGTGACAGTGACTTAGCTCACTTCTCCCCCTGAAAAGATTTGCTTAAACACACATAATGACTGTTCAGCGCAATGGTTCTTATTTTCTGCGTTAATCTGGAGCTTTAGAAAAATAATGCTGAAATTTTAACAGTAGATTTAAAGCATGCTAATATGCAAAGCATAAGGAAAATACTGCTTGAATCATGTCAAATATCAACAAAAAGCTGTTTAAACGCCTACACTTAAATCATGCTTATGGACAGCTGATTGCACTGATTTTTGTACCCATTACTATTCTGGCCTGTGTCGGCGCTGCTCTGGTCATCTCGGAAACTTCCAATGCCGCACGTGCCCAGCAAAAGCAGATGGCCATTGCGATTCTGACCCGTTTTCAGGCCACTTCTGAATATGCGCTGGACATTTTGAGCCTTTATCCATGGCAATATGAACAAGCTCATGACGCCATGCAAAATATGCTGAATGAAAAGCATCTGGTTCGTGCGGCTATTCTGGATGAAAATGGTAAAAGTAAACTCGGTATTGGGTTTCAGGAACAGGCGCCTTGGCCGGACTTTAAAAAAGACGGCAATTTTGTTGGCCCGATCTTAGATAAAAACAATCATATTTATGCAGTCAAAGTAAATGAAAATGGCATGAATGCAGGCTGGCTGGCGATCGAACTGGACAATCAGCCCTTAGAAATTGCCCGCTACCGGGTCCTGATCGTTTTGATTGCGACCGGCTTATTGACCTTATTGCTCTTGTTGTTATGTCTGAATTTCTATTCTCGTCGCTGGATTGCACCGATGTATGAAATTCGCATGCAGCTGCAACGCCTGAATGCCGACACCCTAGATCAGCATATGGTGATTAACAGTACCGGTGAATTGCGTCTTTTGCAGCGTGATATTGCCAATGTGGTGAAACGTCTGCATTTCAGTTTTCTGGAATTGCGCGAGCATACCGAACAGACTGAAGATGATTTGCGCCGTACTCTAGATACTTTAGAAGTTCAAAATATTACTTATCGTCAGGCACGTGATCAGGCGATTTCGGCCAACCAGGCCAAGTCGGTGTTTCTGGCCAATATTTCCCATGAATTACGCACACCCTTAAATAGTATTGATGGTTTTATTCACCTGCTGCTGCGTCAAGGCAATCTTAGCAATGAGCAAAGCCTGTATTTACAGACCATCCGCAAATCTTCTGCGCATCTGCTGGCCCTAATCAATGATGTACTGGATTTCTCCAAGATCGATGCCGGCAAACTGGAACTGGAAACCGCACCTTTTGATCTGGAAGAAGCCATTTTCGATGTGATGGACATGCTCTCACCACTGGCTGCACAGAAGCATATCGATATGGCGTTCTACTTTGCAGACAATGTGCCAAAACATGTGATTGGTGATGTACTACGCTTCAAGCAGATTCTGACCAACCTGATTTCCAATGCGATCAAGTTTACTCCAGATGGCGAAATCATTGTTCGGGCACGCATGGAGCATGATGATATCGGACAATGTCTGCTGCATTTTAGCGTTCAGGACAGCGGCATTGGCCTGAGCGGAACTGACCGCAAGAAACTGTTTGAATCGTTCTCGCAAGGCGACACCTCGGTCACCCGCCAATTCGGTGGTACAGGTCTAGGGCTGGCCATTTCTAAGCAACTGGTTCACCTGATGCATGGTCAAATCGGCTTTGAAGATAACCAGGAACGCGCTCCAACAGAAAAAGGCTCAACCTTCTGGTTTACCGCCCAATTCCCGGTGGATGAAGATATTGTTCATGAACATCCGGACTTCAGTGATCTGACCGTTGTGTCTTATCTTGCCCATCCGGCAACAGCGAATGTTTTGAGACATTATCTGGAAAATTATCGCGTCAAACATATTGAGTCGACGTCCATTCTGGATCTGTTCAGTCGTCTGAACCATTTACAGAATATCGAGAATACCTGGCTGATTGTCGACCATAGTGGCGATAGCCAGGCTCTACTGACAGAGATTCGCTCTCGCTATCAGGGACATCTGGCTGTGTATGGTTATCAGATGCAGCTGGATCCGAACATGCTGAATGACCATCGTGCCCGTGCCCTGCATCAGCCCCTGAGTCGTAGTGCTCTGATTCAGCTACTTGGTAATCAGCCGATCTTCGATCAGGAACAGCATGAAGACTTTAATGGTCAGGGACTGCATATTCTGGCTGTTGATGACCATCTGCCGAACCTGATTGTTCTGGAAGCTTTACTGGCCGAACTGAATGTCACCACGACCAAAGCCATTAGCGGACAGGAAGCGATTGATATCATCCAGAGCCGTTATGAACAGGGCCTGCCATCTTTTGATCTGGTGTTTATGGATATCCAGATGCCAGTGATGTCCGGTATCGATACCACGCGTGCAATCCGTTCACTGGAATCAACTTTTGAAAATCATCAGCGTCTGCCGATTATTGCCCTGACGGCACATGCCCTTTCCGATGAGAAACAGAAACTGCTACAAAATGGTATGGATGATTATGTCACTAAGCCTATTCAGATTGATCAGATCGTGCAGATCCTGACGCATTGGACGACTGAGAGTTTTAAAAAGATTCCGGTGCTGGAACGTGCCAATGTCATTGATGCGCTAGATCCGAATATTCTGGACTGGCAGCAAAGCCTGCAACTGGCGGCCAATAAAGAAGATCTGGCCGTCGATCTGCTCAGCATGCTGGTCGACAGTTTTGAAAAAGAGCTGGATGAAATTGATCAATTAATTGAACTGGAAGATTTTCCGCAGCTGGAACATGTTTTGCACCGTCTCTATGGGGCTACTCGTTATGTCGGCACACCGACTCTGCAAAAAGTTACCGGAAGTTTTGAGCAGTTTGTCTCGACCTTGCGTAAGGAACGCCGTAAGGCCGATGACAGTTTTGTTCAGGAAGTACTGAAATATCTGGATGAACTGAAAGCAGTGATTGAGCAGGTAGAACAGGCAGCTCAGCAAATTTTAAACAAGCATAGTGGTTAAAAAATTACTGTTTTACTTACTCATATCTGTATGACTGCGCTGTCATGCAAGCACAGATTGCTCATGCTATGCTCGCTTACAGAAAAATTAAGGATGAATACCATGTCACTTGTGCGCTTTGAAAAAAATAATGGAATTGCCACGGTTACTCTCAGCCGTCCAGACAAACGTAATGCTATGAGCTTTGCCCTGCTGCGTGAACTGGTGCAGATTGCGAACCGGATTAAAAAAGACAAGTCAGTGCGTTGTGTCATTTTAACCGGTGAAGCGCAGGTCTTTAGTGCCGGCATTGACTTGGCCGATTTAAATAATCCTAAAAATCGGGCCTATGCGGCTTGGGAACTGATCCGTCCTGGACAGAGCTTATTCCAGAAAGCTTTTCTGGTCTGGCAGGAACTGCCTGTCCCCGTCATTGCAGCCATTGAAGGTTTCTGCTTTGGTGCAGGTATGCAACTTGCGCTGGCTGCGGATATCCGGATCGCTCACCCTGCGACCAAAATGTCAATTATGGAAACTCGTTGGGGCCTAGTACCAGACATGGGATTAACGCGTTCACTCAAAGGTCTGATCGGGATTGATCTGGCCAAAGAGCTGACCTTAACCGCACGTATTTTTGAAGGTGCCTATGCCAAAGAAATTGGCCTGATCACCCATGTTGATGAACAGCCATTAGCAAAAGCACAAGCTTTGGCTGAAGAAATGTTACAACGCTCTCCAGATGCCTTGATGGCCTCTAAATTTGTGCTGGATGCGATGGAGCACAAACCCAACAAGTCATTGCGTATGGAAAAAATCTGGCAGCTTAAACTGTTACTCGGTAAAAACAGTCAACTGGCACGCAAGAAGGATAAAAATCCGGACGTGCAGTTTGTGCCACGTCAATATCGATAATTATGGCTGAAGCAAAATCAAAAGATGAGAGATAAAATGCAATTCGATCATGATAGCAAAATTGCCTTTTTAGGTATGGGACTCATGGGCAGTCGTATGGCAACCCGCTTGCTAGAAGCAGGTTTTCAGGTTGCAGTCTGGAACCGTACGGCCAGTGCCTGCGATCCTTTGCTTGCACTCGGAGCCACTCCGCTATCTCTAGATCAAATTGCAGATTATCCGGTTATTCTGACCTGTCTGGCAGATGATGCCGCGGTGCAATCGGTCTTTGAGCAGATTCAACCACATCTGGTAGCTGGTCAGATCATTGTCGATTTTTCCAGTCTCTCCGTACATCAAACCAAAACTTTAGCTGAACAGGCCCAAGCTAAACAAGTGATCTGGATTGACTCTCCTGTGTCTGGCGGTACTGCAGGTGCAGAACAAGGCACGCTAGTCATCTTCGCGGGTGGTGATGCAAAAACTATTACCGCACTTGATCCCATCTATACCGTGCTTTCACAACGTGTCACTCGCATGGGTGATACGGGAACCGGTCAGGCGACTAAAATCTGTAACCAGCTGATTGTGGCAGCGAACAGTACCCTGATCGCTGAAGCAGTGGTCCTGGCCGATCGTGCCGGTGTAGATACTGCCCTGCTTGCACCAGCATTAGCCGGTGGTTTTGCTGACTCCAAGCCTTTTCAGATTCTGGCCCCACGTATGGCCAGCCAGACGTTTGAACCCGTGCAATGGAAAGTGCAGACACTGTCGAAAGACCTGAACAATGCGGTGCAACTGGCTGCTACTTTGTCTTTGGATATCCCTGTGGCAAGCCAGGCCCTGTCTCAACTCAAAGCCCATCAGCAAGACGGATTTGCTGAGGCCGATCTGGCTACTGTAATCAAGCATGTAGACCGCTAATATTACATTTCAATATTCTGCCTTGAGCAAGGAAAAGCCCATGACCAAACTCGCCGTTAACCTCTCCATGATTTTTACGGAAGTACCGCTGTTAGAACGTTTTGCCTTGGCTCATGCGCACGGTTTTAAACATGTGGAAATCCAGTTCCCCTATGAACTGAGTATTGAGCAGATTCAGCAGCAGCTTCAGTTGCATGATCTGGACATCTGCCTGATTAATGTACCTGCCGGTGATCTGATGCAAGGTGGACACGGTCTTGCTGGTATCCCTGGACAGGAAATCGAGTTTCGTCATGCCGTAGAGCAAGCCATTCAATATGCGACTGCTCTGAATGTACCGAGTGTCAATATTCTGGCCGGTAAACAGCCACTGGATTGTGATCTGCTTCCTTGCCTGAACACCTTGGCGAGTAATCTGAAAATTGCCTGCTCCATGCTCTCTGATTATCAGATTCAGCCGGTCTTTGAAATGATCAACGGTCAGGACATGCCACGTTTCCTGATTCAGAATGTGGCCCAAGCTCAGGAGATGCTGGAAGCTGTCAATCATCCTGCCTTGAAAATGCAATATGACTGTTATCATATGGCCATGATGGGTGAAGATGTACTTGAAGCCTTAAAAGAAAATATTGCAGAGATTGGTCATATCCAGTTTGCAGACTGCCCGGGGCGTCATCAACCCAATACCGCTTCCATTCCATATTATGAGATTTTTCAATGGTTAGAGAATAGCCAATACAATGGTTATGTCGCAGCCGAATATAAACCTCTGGGGACTTCGGAAGAATCCTTTGGCTGGAAAGAACAGTTCTTCCCGGAGTATGACTAAAGCGGCGGAAGGTGCATTTGAAATTTTGGGCTAAAACCGCTATATTAGATCATGCATAATTGTTAGGAAATTATACTCCCTATGAATTTAGAACCATCGCCCAGCGCTTCTAATTCTCACGATCACACTATGAATTCTCATGCACAAGCAGTAAACGCATGCTTGAAAGTTGTACATGCAGCCCTCGAAGATGTAAAGGCTAAAGAAGTTGTTCAGCTTGATGTTGCTAGCATCAGCAACGTGGCAGATGCCATGGTGATTGCAAGCGGTACATCAACCCGTCATATCAAATCACTTGCAGATAATGTTGCTGAAGAAGCACGTAAAGC
>NZ_DFDO01000241.1:0-5222 GCF_002367915.1 Acinetobacter sp. UBA3025 | reverse complement strand
CCTACAGCGCGTAAATTCTATGACCTAGAAAGCCTATGGCGCAATCCTGCAGATTCTGTAGCATAAATATCGAATATTCAAAAAAAGCGACCTATGTAGGTCGCTTTTTTTTATATCCTTTGATTTAAATCAAAAAGGAAATTCATGGATCAGCAACTTTAATAAATTCGCTTTTCGATTAGATTTAATCAGTCAGCCTATTTTTTAAACGTTTTGTTGCAATTTTATCCAGACCAATTTTCTAAAAATAAAACACCGTAGCTAATTTTATTTTGTAATTCTTCCCGATTCATCTTTTAATCTTTTATATAGGAGGGAAAATTTCTCTCTTATTTAAATAGAAAAATCCTCCTTTTAAAAGGAGGATTTAAGATGATCCAGCGAATGGAAAGTCTTAGTGACCTGTACCATTAATCGCTTTAGTCATATCTTCCACAACTTTCTTCGCATCACCGAAAATCATCATGGTCTTGTCGTTATAGAACAAGTCATTGTCCAGACCTGCATAACCGGTCGCCATAGAACGCTTGATGACCATGATGGTACGTGCCTTATGAGCTTCCAGAATTGGCATGCCATAGATTGGTGAGTTCGGATCGTCTTTTGCAGCCGGGTTTACGACATCGTTTGCACCAATGACCAGCACTACGTCAGTTGCCGGGAAGTCCGAGTTAATCTCATCCATTTCCAGAATGTCTTCATAAGGAACATCAGCTTCTGCAAGCAATACGTTCATATGACCTGGCATACGACCAGCTACCGGGTGAATCGCAAAACGTACAGTCACGCCCTGCTCTTTCAGCAAGTTTGCCAGTTCTTTGACTGCGTTTTGTGCACGGCCTTGCGCCATACCATAACCCGGTACAATGACAACGCTGTCTGCATTTGACATCAGGAAGCCAGCATCATCTGCAGAACCTGAACGGTAGTTACGTTGCACTTGTGCACCCGCAGCAGCTGTCGGCGCAGCTGCACCACCCATCGCACCACCAAACAATACATTGATGATTGAACGGTTCATCGCTTTACACATGATGTAAGACAGAATCGCACCTGAAGAACCAACCAGCGAACCCGCAACGATCAGCATGTTGTTTTCCAGTGTGAAACCAATCCCCGCTGCTGCCCAGCCTGAGAATGAGTTCAACAGCGAAACCACAACCGGCATATCACCGCCGCCAACTGGCGCAATCCATACCCAGCCAAATGCCAGCGCAAGACCAGTCATTGCCCAGAAAGATGTCATGCTACCTGTCAGGAAGAAGTGAATCCCTGCTGCCAGCATTGCAATAAAGATCAGAGCCTGAACCGGTTTTACCCAGCCACCTGAAATGGTTTTTGCCCATTTCTTTGCAGCCAGCTTACCGTATGCAAATACAGAAGCAGTAAAGGTAATCGCACCAACAAAACAGCCCACAAACAGTTCAAACAGGTGAACCTTGCTCATTTCATGGAAAGTCACACCATTTGCAGCTAACAGGTCCGGGCCCAATTCAACCAGCTTGTTGTTATGGATAATTGCCGCAACTGCAATCAGTACCGCAGCCAGACCCACCAGTGAGTGCATGAGTGCCACAGTTTCTGGCATCTGGGTCATTGGTACAGTACGTGCACGCGCAATTCCCACCACCGCACCGGCTGCCATTGCTGCAAGAATCATCCAGACTACTGGATTTTCAGCAACAAAGAATGTGGTCACTACAGCAATCGCCATGGCGATCATACCGTAGCGGTTACCTGCAATTGCAGTTTTAGGACCAGATAAACCACGTAGCGTTAAGATAAAAAGAACGGCGCCAATCAGGTAGAACCAATCCGCATACTCTCGAATAAATTCCATGGTTTAACCCTCTTTTTTCTTTTGCTTAGGTTTGAACATTTCTAGCATACGTGCAGTCACGGCAAAGCCACCGAAAATATTAATGCTCGCCAGAAATACTGCGATTGCCCCCAGTACACTCACCACGTTAATGGTCTGGAAATCCACGCTGCCTTCAACGCCCACCATTGGCAGGCCAACAGTTTGAATCATTGCGCCCACGATAATGATCGAAGACAAGGCATTGGTCACCGCCATCAATGGCGTATGTAGTGCTGGTGTTACCCCCCAAACCACGTAGTAACCCACGAAGATGGCCAGGACGAAAATCGTAATTGTTTCAACCATGAGTCTGCTCCTTAACCACGTTTTAACAGCACTTGGCCGCCGTGAGTGACAAGTAGGGCTTTTTGAATTTCATCTTCCTGATTCAGGACAAAGTTCTTGTCTGCATCAAAAAGTGTTTCAACAAAGTTATAGACGTTACGTGCATATAGCGCTGAAGCTTCAGTCGATACCGTTGATGGAATATTCGGAACACCCAGAATTTTCACACCGTTTTCAGTCACAACAGTTTCGCCGCACTTAGAACCTTCAACGTTACCGCCTGATTCCACTGCCATATCCAGAATCACTGAGCCTGGTTTCATCTTGGCTACAGTTTCAGCACGGATTAAGCGTGGTGCATCACGACCTGGTAACAAGGCAGTGGTAATCACGATATCGGCATTCGATACCGCTTTATCGACAATCGCTGCCTGATCCTTGATGTACTGTTCACCTGGCATCCAGCCATAACCGTTTTTAGCTGCTTCATCAGCACGTGCCTGCTCTTCAGGAGACATCGGTACGTCTAGCCATTTACCGCCCAAAGACTCAACCTGATCTTTGGCAGTCGGACGAAGGTCAGTTGCTTCTACGACTGCACCCAGGCGTTTCGCTGTTGCAATTGCTTGAAGGCCTGCTACCCCGACACCCATGATCACGACACGAGCCGGTTTTACCGTACCTGCCGCTGTCATCAGCATAGGGAACATGCGCTGATATTCAGCAGCAGCTAAAAGCACTGATTTATAACCTGCAAGGTTCGCTTGCGAAGACAATACGTCCATGTTTTGCGCACGTGATAGAGTACGTGGCAAAAGCTCAAGAGCAAATGCAGACACATTCTGTGCCGCGAACTGGTCAAGCTCGGTATTGCGGTATGGGTCAAACATCGCTACAACCGTGGTGTTGGCTGACAGCTTTTGAATTTCCTCACCCTTCGGTGCACGAACTTTCAAAACTATCTGGCTACCGGTGTAGGCATCATCCGTAATTTTGGCACCAACTTGCTCATAGGCACTGTCGATGTAAGCAGCTTTAACACCTGCTCCACGTTCGATCACCACACTATGACCAGCGCTGATCAATTTCTTTACTGTCTCAGGCGTCGCAGCGACGCGATTTTCACCGACGACAGTTTCGGCTGGAATTCCAATCTGCATGAGCGTCCCTCAAGCTAATTTTTTCTTAAGTAAACACCGTGATTTACGGTGCTTCCCCTCAGGATGTGTTTTTGTTGAATTTTTGGATTCTAATTAAACTTCTAGAAATTACTACCTATTATTTATTTAATAAATACCCATATTTTGAACTGACGATTCATAAAAATGATGCTGTCATATAGCATTTATTAGTTGAGCCTGATTATTTTGATTTGCTGAATTTATAAACGATATTCATTCTCTTGAACGATGACTGTTTTCTTGGTTATTTTTTATTAGATTACTTTTTGTTTTATTTTGTTACATTGATTATTCTGACAGATATTTCATTTTTTCTGCTCAGCAAATCTTTATTTCAAATGAACTGATAAAGCCTAAATTAAGGCACTTTTCTAGGGCAGTTTTCTGTTTTTGACCTTTTTGACAAATTTAATCTACTTTGGAATATTCATTTTTAAGATCAAAAAATACTGTTTTCCTATAACTTTTTCATTTTTCACTCATAAAAAATATGAATTGATGATGAAAAAATTGATTTGGGATTCACTTACTTGACTTATTCAGCTCAAGTCTTAAGACTTGCCTGAAATAGGTGAAAAAAATATTCTGCAACATTTATTATATTAATACTCAGTCCACTGTTAGATTTACGAACTCTTCATTTTGCACCAATTTTGGGCAATCACTGATTCAGATTGATCTCTGTCACTTGGTCTTAAATGAGATGACTTAATACAAAGCGCTTTCACGTACATTTTCTTAAGTGAAAAAGTTAAATTTCTAGCGAATTTTCATCTCTTATCAATCCAGAAAAGTACTTTTTTGTGGCATTTCTCTTCTATGAGTTCGAGCACTTTGCACTATTTTTCTACTTTTATCCTGATGGGTTTTCGCCTATAGTGCCTGCAACTTCTGCATCATCTTTGATGTTCTTTATAAAAATTCTCCCTGAGCTTAAGGTACTTGCCATGTCTCCTCCTCTCGATATCAGTCAAAATAAATCCCTGTTATGGCTGATGGCGATCGCATGTGGTTTATGTGCAGGTGCAAACTATTATTGCCAACCGCTTATCTCCTCAATTCAGCAATATTATCAGGTACCAGAATCCCAAGTGGCGCTGACCGTGACCTTTGCGCAGGTGTCTTATGCCTTGGGCCTGCTGTTTATTGTGCCTTTGGGAGACATGCTGAATAAGTCCAGACTCATTCCTTTCTTGATGTTTGGTGCCGCATTAGGCTTGCTGATCTGTGCCACAGCAGTCAACCTGCCGATGCTCTGGGTGGGGACTATTATTGCCGGGCTATTTTCTGTTGCTGCCCAGATTCTGATTCCTTTAGCTACGATGGCTGTCCGACCTGAAAAAACCGGAGAAGTGGTCGGTTTTCTCATGAGTGGCTTATTAGTCGGTATCTTATTGTCGACCAGTATTGCCGGACTGCTTTCAGACCTGTTTCACTGGAAAACCATTTATGCGCTCAGTAGTATGGCACTGCTGGTTTTGGGCTTTTACTTAAAAGGACAATTACCCAGCATGCCGCGTATGCGAATCAGCTATGCAGCAATTTTTAAATCCATGGGTATGCTACTGCGTGAGGAACCGCGACTGGGCTTACGCTCCCTGATTGGTGCATGTGCCTTTGCAGCCATGAGCATGCTGTTTTCAACCATTGCCCTGCTGCTGACCCAGAAACCTTTTCATCTTTCTGATGTGATGGTGGGCCTAGTAACCTTGGTTGGTGTTTTTGGTGCGCTATCGACTCAAGTTATTGGCAAATGGGCGGATCGTGGCTATATCAAGATCCTGACCTGGATTGGCTGTTCAATTCTGGCAGGAAGCTGGCTATTTTTATATTTTGGTGGCGTGTCCCTGCTCAGTTATATTCTGGGTTATGCCCTGATTAACTTAGAGATCGGA
>NZ_DFDO01000017.1:0-2871 GCF_002367915.1 Acinetobacter sp. UBA3025 | reverse complement strand
AATGCACCGATCCCAACGGGTCAAATTACTCCTCAACTAGCTCCGAACCATCCTTTCAATGCTCAACTACTGGGATGGGTCAATGTACAGGCAAGCAAGACAAAAGCGCAGACTCCTGCCCAGTTCCTGCAAGAGCGCGCTAAAAAAATTGGTTTAAGCAAAGAGATTCAGACTCAGTTATCCAAACTTGATCTTACTGCCTTTACCGATCATCCATCCCTAATGACTCCTGCAATTGACAAGCTGGTCGCTTCCAGACCAAAACAGTACAGTAAATTTGAACTGGCTTTCGCAAATGGTCTTAAATTTGGCTTCCGCCATAAAGAAGATGGTGACTTACTCAGTTTTGGAGATGCATTTGATGGCGAAGGATCAGTCGGTCGGACACATGCCAAAGATCCGGATCGTGAATATGTACGTCAGTTACAAATTGGACAAACGGATGAATGGGAACTGACAACCGAAGCTTTTGGTGGCCACCCTTTCCATATTCATGTTAATCCATTCCAGATTGTTAAAATCTTAAAAACTGTCACTGGTCCTAATGGCGAATCTAAAGAAGTTGATGTGAGTGAATTAGCGCCTGATGATAATGATACAGATGATGTGCAATATCGTGGTATGAAAGGACAATTCAAGGATACCCTGTTTATCAAGGCGAACTATAAATTTATTCTTCGAAGTCATTACAAGAAATTTGAAGGTGATTTTGTACAGCACTGTCATATCCTCGATCATGAAGATCAGGGCATGATGGAAACGGTACGGGTCTGTGGAGGCAAATTCCCTTGTGATTCACCTTTGCCAACCTCGTCTCATCATCACTAATTAGACACTACTGAAAAAGCCAATGATCCCGATTGTTGGCTTTTTTGTTTGCCTCTATTAAATGCTTGCTGCACAATAGCTTGATTGATTTTTAGTATTCGAACTGAGGCTGATCATGGCAACATCTCCTGCTTTTACCTTATTTACGCTGAATGGAGTAGATGCGCAAAAATTCCTTCAGGGTCAAGTTACTTTAAATGTCGAAACTCTGGCTGAAAACCTGACTCGCTATACAGCGATCTGTAGCTTGAAAGGACGTATCCAGTTCGGCATCTGGCTGAAAAAAATTAATCCGGAAAGCTTTGAAATTGTCAGCCCTGAAGATCAAGCAGCAGAACTGGCCAGCCACATTAAAAAGTTTGGTGCTTTTTCAAAAATGAAACTGGAACAGGTTGGCCCGGTTTATCCAGTTATTAATGATATCCAGACTGATTTTGTTGAAACTGAAACGGATATTACCCTTTGGCAACAGCAAGCCATTGCTTCAGGTCAGGCTTGGATTCAAGCGGCTACTGCGACCCTGTTCCAGCCACAGGAATTGCGTCTGCATCAACGTGAAGGCATTCACTATGACAAAGGCTGTTATCTGGGTCAGGAAGTGATTGCACGCTTATGGTTTAAAGCCAAGCCAAAACACTGGCTGCATTTGATTCAAGGTACAGGCGAAGCACCTGCTGTTGCGACCAAGCTGCACAATGACGTCGAAGTGGTCAATAGCATTGGTACAGATGAGGGTTATCAGGCTTTGGTAGTTGCCAAACCTGAAGCATTGGCTGAGCTAGAAGTACAAGTTCTGGAATTGCCTGAAGCTTTAAGTGGTGATGTGGCACGTCCACAATAATAACCTGTTATCTTAATGCAAAAGCCAGAATTCAATTCTGGCTTTTTTATTTTTATTAGGCTAAACAATTAAATAGACAAAGATTGACTGAATAAAACACACCTTACACCGAGCACGCTTTTATTGATTCACCTCCTCTATGATTCTCAAATAATTTGTAATTAGTCACATATTCAGTATTTACAAAGCCTGAAATCGTCTTATGATGTAGATGAAAACGACAAAAATCGCACCATGGAATTAGGTGTTAGAAAAATTAAGGTTATCGGAACAATGAAAAAATTAGTACTTGCTGCAATTCTTGCAGTGTCCAGCCAATTTGCCCTCGCAAACACTTCAAATGCCCCAGTCGATCCTCAATTTGCCAAAATTGAAGAGATGGTGAATGCCAAGAATTTCAAGGGTGCCTACGATGCTTTAAGCAAACTGGCCAGCCAGGGAAATGCACAGGCTATCTATAACCTAGGCTATTTAACGCAAACTGGCCAAGGCACTGCCAAGGACGAAAAAAAGGCTATTCAGCTATATGAACAGGCTGCCAGCAAAGGTTATCCGGTGGCCAACTATGTACTGGGCAAGAATTATACCGGTGGTACTTTAGGCCTTAAGCAGGATTTGGGCAAAGCCAAGCAATACCTAGAACGCGCATCGGCAGCCAATTTTGATGAAGCGACGGTAGATCTGGCTATACTTTTATTTGCTGAAGGAACAACAGCTTCTGACCAGCAGGCTTTGAAAAAATTACAGCCTCTTATTAGCAAGGGTAATATGCCGGCCATTCATGCCAAAGCCTTATATGACATCAGCAACGGCTTTAAAACCAAGAATGAAAAGCCGATCCAGCAAGGCTTGAGCAGTATTCAGGATCTGGCTAAAAAAGGCTATATCCCTGCCCTGATGGCGATTGGCAATATGTTTGCCAACGGTAGTATTGTTCCGCAAAACCTGCCTGAAGCTAAAAAGATCTTTGCAGCCCTAGCACAGGAAAATATTCCTAAGGCCAGAGAATCTCTAGCAGCAGTGGATAAAATGATTGCCGAGCAGAAAAAAGCACCTGCCAAAAAAAGTTAATCAAATTTTATCAAAACGCAGATTCAAATCCCAAGTGCAACACATTTGTAGTTAGTTGAAAAAGTTAGGTGTATTCATAGAATCATTAGACTTTTTCAACTCGCAATTGAAAAGCACACAATGAAGAAATA
>NZ_DFDO01000138.1:0-2962 GCF_002367915.1 Acinetobacter sp. UBA3025 | reverse complement strand
CCACCTTTGCCTGATGTTACGACAACAATTTTCGCCACCGAATCCACTCCTGTTATGGTTCAAATCCCCTATAAAATGGGGTTTTGGTGTTTATTTATACATTAAAATTGTAGAGCTTCAAATACAAGCTCTTGTTGATCATTCAAGTAAATATGCACGGGTTTTTTCACAACATTCGGTGGAATGTCGTCGGCCACACAGTAAGTACCTGCAATAGAAATCAGTTCGGCCTCCAGCGCATGGCAGAAAATACGCGCTGCAGTATTGCCACCCGCACCTGCAATCACACGGCCACGCGCGCTGCCATAAATATGGATATTGCCTGAAGCAATCACTTCTGAACCACTGTTTATTCCGGCCGTAATAATAATGTCACCCTGATTCTGCACAATGCATTGGCCGGTGCGCAGAATTTCATCGTGATAAGAAGTCACATGCGCGACGATCGGTGCTGCATCAGCTTTTTCATCGTCAGCAGCAGATTCGGATTTGACTTCCATGACCTGTTCTTTGGTCGCCTTAATTTCCTGTAACTGACGGTCTGGTGGCAGAACAGGGAACTGAATCGCACGAGCCTGATCCCCCAGAATCCCTTCAGTCACTGCCATAGGCTGAACTTCGAGATCAATCAGTAACTGGATCAGGGCAATCAGTTCCTGATCGACTGAACTTTCAATCACCACCAATGTGCCTGGCGGAAAAGCCGCTTGTAATTTTGGTTTCAGTTGCTGGCGGATTGCATCATGATCATTGGTATCGAGGCTAATGCGTAGCGCATTGACCATTCTGCCTTTTATCCGTATGTCAGCCATAATTTTTCCTTAATACTTCTGACTTGCTGTTTTATGTCGAAGCGATGTTGTAAATAGTGCAAATCCTAGAACAAATTTCGTTAATTCTCTAGCGATCCAAGTTATTTTTTTATACGAATAGAATCCACTTATCTTAGCCGATTCCACAAATGAAAACTTATCTATCGATTGAGCCCTGATTTTGTTCGTGTTCTTCTAAAATCTGTTGCCACTGTTTCACTTTGACCTGTTTTTGAATGGCTTCAAGTGTCTCAAAAACAGCCGATTCGACCAATTTATCAATATGTGGATTATGTTCAATCTGAATCTGGCTAATCTTATCTGAAATCATGGCAAAAGTCGGGTTTTCTTGTGATCCGTTATGTGTAAAAGGATCGATCAGACCTTGGGTGATATTTTCTCCCAGACGTTGACCAATACTCTGGATCTGACGTTCCAGCCGCCCGCCTACAATGGGAATCAGACGCAGAAGCTGGGTGAGTTCAGGTGTATCTTCAATGGCCTGATTGACGACTTGCCCGACATTTTTTGAAATCATGAAGCGCTGTGCCTGTAATTCCTTGCCCAAAGACTCTTGCAAGATATCTGCCAAAGCAACAGCCAGTAATTTACGGTGATGTTCCACCAAATCATCAATTAATTGTTTATGTGATGTGCTGGTGCTGAGTTCACGTTTAATGCCATCCAGTACCGTCAATACTACACGGCTCGAAAGTTCTTCCATCAGCAGGTTATAGTAGAAATTACCCCGTCTATACCAGCTTGCCGGTATGACTTTGTATCCATGGCTATGCAGGTTGTAGCCAATCGCGACTGCACGTAACAGACGCAGAAAACGTAGCTGTGGGATGATGGATAAAATTTCATACCAGTGCACAAAGGGAAAGAACCACCAGCGGGCATGGTGGCGCATAACAATGGCAATGAACCAGCGAACGATGAGTTCAATAATCAGGAAAGTGGTAAACCATCCCTCGGTAATCATTACCCAGGGACGTAATTCACTTTTATAAAACTGCAAGACATCAGGCAGACGAATGAAGTCAAACAACCAGTGCCCAAAATCGCTCATCAGAATGGCATTGGCACAGAGACAGAACAAATTGATGATGATGACAACCATCATGAAAATGTCGTAAATCAGTGCAATTTTCCAGCCCCAGGTACCTTTGCGAATAAACTTAAATGAGCTGGACACGAGGTCCGGGTTGTCGTTCTTCATAGTCTCTCTGGCAAATGTCAGGCAGAAGCAGAAATCAGGCTCTGCTGCATTTGCTCAATTAATTGGTCTTTTTCAGTCCAGATCTGGTCTACCCATTGCTGGAAACGTGCACGGTAATCTGCATCATCTTCATAATTGCCGCCGAGTACCCAGTCCGGAATGTCAATTTTTCTTAAGTTCACGGCAATACGCGGGACTTCGCCTAACCAAAATTCCCCATAACCTGGCACACCGTCAGGATAAACAATAGTCATATCCACCAGTGCATCAATTTTGTCTCCCAGAATGTTCAGTGCCAGCGCAAGACCGCCCGCCTTAGGCTTCAACAAATGCTTATAAGGCGATTTTTGCTGTTCATGCTTTTCCGGGGTAAAGCGTGTGCCTTCCAGATAATTCAGCAAAGTAAATGGCTGGCTAACCAGTTGTTCACATGCCTTGCGTGCTTCTTCCATATCCCGATATTTCAGGGAAGGGTTTTTGGCAATCTGTTCCTTGCTATGCCGTTTCATCATCGGGAAGCCCAGAATTTTAAAGGCTTGACCTACAAATGGAATAAAAATTAGTTCCCATTTTGTAAAGAAGCGGGTGAGAGGCATGCGCGTTAAACCGAAATACTGGTTTACTGTGGTATCCACCCAGCTCTGATGATTACAGGTCATTAAATAACGCCCCTGCATGTTAAGATCCAGAGATTCATCAATGCTGATTTGCCATTTGGTATTTTTCAGGACATTGTCAATCAGCCAGTTATTTACGCTTAACCAGCTATTGGTAATCTTGATATTGGTTTCATCAATTTTAGAAGATTTCTTAAAAAGTTTGGTCAGCCCCAAAGCCAGTACGGGTGGTCCATGAAAAAAAGTACTGCCAGTCATGACAGATGTCACCGTGAGGCCACGGGTAAGTTTTTTTAAAGTCGTTTGTTGCT
>NZ_DFDO01000123.1:1807-15893 GCF_002367915.1 Acinetobacter sp. UBA3025 | reverse complement strand
CCATGGTTCAGGCAATGATGTTTGAAATCTTTGTACTAGCCATTGTGAATGAACTGTATTTCAGCCGCATTCGTACACCTGAAGTGCTAGCCGAAGGTGAACGTCGTTTAAAAGCTAAAATTGAACTTTTAAAACAGTATGATGCCGAGCAAAACCGGAATGATCCACCATTCCTGGTGTCAGACTTTGGTACCCGCCGTCGTTATAGTTTTGACTGGCAAAAGCATGTGGTCGAAGAATTCAATAAAGCTGCACCACACGTGTTCCGTGGGACCAGTAATGTGTATTTAGCCAAAGAGTTGGGCATTACTCCGATTGGCACCATGGCGCATGAATTTCTGCAAGCCTTTCAGGCCTTGGATGTGCGTTTGCGTAATTTCCAGAAAGCCGCCCTGGAAACTTGGGTACAAGAATATCGCGGTGACCTAGGAATTGCCTTGACTGATGTGGTCGGGATGGATGCTTTCCTGCGTGACTTTGACCTGTACTTTGCCAAACTGTTTGATGGCTTGCGCCATGACAGTGGCGATCCCTATGAATGGGGTGACAAAGCTTATGCACATTATAAAAAGCTGAAAATTGACAGTAAGACCAAGATGCTGACCTTTAGTGATGGTCTGAATCTGGAAAAAGCCTGGAAATTGCATCAATACTTTAAAGATCGCTTCCAGGTCAGTTTCGGGATCGGCACCAATCTAACCAATGATATGGGGCAGACACCGCTAAATATCGTATTGAAACTGGTGGAATGTAACCGTCAATCCGTGGCGAAAATCTCCGATAGCCCAGGCAAAACCATGACGGATAATGATACCTTCCTGGCATATTTGCGTCAGGTATTCAATATCTCAGAACCTGCCTAAAAATATCTGCTTTATTAAAAAAACCGCTTCAATCATGAGGCGTTTTTTTCTTAGAGGATGGTCTTTCTTGAATTAGCTTTAGCTAAAATTATGCTAAGGATCTAGATAAAAACAACATAATTGAAAAAATGAGCTGTGCTAAGATCAAAAGGATTTGACCGCAATGACAACTACTAAGATGACAGCTTCCGCCTTTGACTTTGGTCTGCTGATTGAAGCAGAAGATTTGGTTCCACATTTGGGGCACGAAAAACTTCGAATTATTGATTTAAGCCGGGCGTCGGTTTATGAACAATTGCATATTCCACATGCCTTACATCTGCAACCCAAGCTGCTGGTTCGCCAGGAGGAAACAGCCATGGGCCTGTTACCGGATGCGGAAGGGCTGGAAGCTTTAATTCGTTACCTGAACATTTCTCCTGACCATCATGTCGTGGCTTATGATGATGAAGGCGGTGCGTGGGCAGGGCGTCTGCTCTGGAACCTGCATTGTTTGGGCTTTGAAAATACCAGTTTACTCAATGGCGGTATCCATGCCTGGCTGGGTGCAGGACTACCGACTTCATCAGATCAGGAAACGTTTACACCTGTCGATCATCTGGTTCCGGTTAATCTTGAAAGAAAGGCTGAATTTCAGATCGATTATAATGAACTAAAACAACTCATTGAAAATGAAAATATTCAGGTATGGGATTGCCGTACAGAAGATGAATATACTGGCCTTCGTTTGGCCGCGCGACGCGGTGGTCACATCCCGGGCGCACGTCATTTTGAGTGGAGTACTGCCCTTAACCGGCAAAATCATTTAAAATTACATCCTTTACCACGTACTCAGCAGCGTCTGGAACAACTGGGATTTGATCTGGATCAACCAGTTGTGGTGTATTGTCAGTCCCATCACCGTTCAGGTCTGACTTATATTCTGGGTCGCTTATTCGGCTGGAAAATTCGAGCCTATGATGGTGCGTGGAGTGAATGGGGCAACCGCCTCGATAGTCCAATCGCTACAGGAGAGGTGCCATCTTGAGCATCACATCGCGTCTAAAACAACAACTGTTTATCCAGGCCCAAAAGGTGGTGCCACAGCATCGCCTGTCCCGTGTGGTGGGAAAAATTGCAGCCAGCGAAAATCCGATTGTAAAAACAGCCGTGATCGCAGCGTTCAAGACCAAATACGGGATTGATATGTCGATTGCTGAGCAGACGAATGCCTTAAAATTCAAATCATTTAATGATTTCTTTACCCGTGGACTAAGAACCGGGGTGCGTGCGGTCGATGCTGATTCAACTGCGATTGTGTCTCCGGCAGATGGCGCGATTTCCCAACTGGGTAAAATTGAAAATGGCAATGTGTTCCAAGCCAAAGGTCAGAAGTTTACGGTTGAAAACCTGATTGCTGATCCGCAACTGGCAGAACCATTCAAGAATGGTGAGTTTGCGACAGTGTATCTGTCACCACGTGACTATCACCGTGTTCATATGCCATTCGCCGGAACTCTAACAGAAACCTTATATGTGCCGGGTGAACTGTTCTCGGTCAACCAGACCACAGCCGAAAATATTCCGGGCCTGTTTGCCCGTAATGAACGTATGGTATGTCTGTTTGATACCGAACTTGGTCGTATGGCAGTGGTTCTAGTTGGTGCGATGATTGTGGCTGGCATTGAAACTGTAGCGACTGGCAAAGTAAAACCCTCTGGCCGTATTGAGCTAAACCAGCATAATCTTTTCTTAGCAAAAGGTGCAGAGCTGGGCCGTTTTTACCTAGGTTCAACCGCTGTTATTCTGTTTGAAGAAAACAAGATGCAATGGGATGAGAAGTTTAAAGCCAATTCAACCGTATTGATGGGTGAGGCGCTAGGTCACACTATTTAAGTTCCCAAAGCCTCCCTTTTTTAAAGGGAGGTTGAAGGGATTAAATATTTGCTGACTCAGAATAAGTAAATCCCCCTCATTCCCTTTTTATTAAAGGGGGAGATTTTCTCTCCTTTTAGGAGAGGGAAAAAAAGCGCCATCTGGCGCTTTTTATATTTAAACCTTATCGTTTGACCACGATCGAATCAATACCACTATGCTGTAAGGTTTGCTGTGCAATAATCGCAGATTCTGCTGAATCATAAGGTCCAGACACGACACGATACCAAACCTTGCCATTTTCCACGCTGCGGACTACATCTGCAGATAAACCGTTGAGAATAATTTCTGCACGGCGGGCATCTGCCTGATCCGGGTCATCAAAACTACGAACTTGTAAAATATAGCTTGCAGAAGCAGGAGTTGGGGCTTCGGTTGTATCCAGACCTGGCTCAGTTGCTGTTTCTGATTCATCAACTTCAGGTCTTGGTGCCTCTACAATCACCACTGCTTCCTGATTTTTTGCTTCAGGAACCGCCTTTTCAGGAATCGGTGTCACTTGCTGCTGTGGCAATAGATCATAAAAACGGTAGTCTTTATTGGTATCTTCTTCTTGAGAATGCTCAGCCGTAGCCTGGTTTTTAGGTTTAACAGGTTCCCATGGCTTCCACAGCATGAGTGCCATTAAAAAACTTAACACGATTAAAATGATCACGAGTGTGCCGAGCCAGGTAGGAATAAGTGGCTTTTTGGGCTTATTCGGTCTTTCAGATACACCGCGCTGCGTTTTTCCAAACACTTGGGATTTCCTCTTATTTATCGGGGCAAATAGAAAAGGCATAACAGCAGTTATGCCCCTACTATGACTTCATCCTATGTGATCGTGATAGAAAAGTCATTATCTAGATCACAAATCACACAGAATTTTAATTTATCTGCATCTTCAAACACATAGCTAAAGTTACAAAATATTTATTCAGCAGATAAACGGCAATGACTAGCATGCTGACTTCGAGCAGAGCTCTCCGTCTTGCGTCAATGTAAAAGCAGTGCTTTACATTTTCGCTTCGAGCTTAGCTCTCGCCTTGCGAGCATGCAAAACAGTGTTTTGCTTACATGCTCTCAGGCGCCGATACACCAAGCAGTTCCAGACCGTTACGCAGTACTTGGCGAACATTTACAGATAACAGTAAACGTGCCTGAGTCAATTCTGCATCATCGCCCAGAACCTTGTTGTCGTTGTACCAGCCATGGAACAGCGCAGCCAGCTCTTTTAGGTAGTTACCAATCTGATGTGGTTCATAGCTATTTGCAGCACGAACGACAATCTCTGGATAAGCCGCCAGTTTTGCCAGAATTTCAGTTTCCGCTTCCAGCTCAAGTTTAGCTGCCAGACCACGTGCAGTGGTGACGTCAAAGTTCACGCCTGTAGACGCTGCCTTTTCTAACATACGACAGATCCGCGCATGCGCATACTGGATGTAATATACGGCGTTGTCTTTGCTTTGAGATACGGCAAGGTCAAGGTCGAAGTCAATATGCTGTTCAGATTTACGCATAACATAGTAGAAACGCGCTGCATCATTCCCGACCTCTTTGCGCAGGTCACGCAAAGTCACGAACTGGCCTGAACGAGATGACATCTGTACCATCTCGCCACCACGCCACAGGCTGACAAACTGAACCAGAAGTACAGTCAGTTTTTTCGAGTCATAGCCCAGAGCATCAATCGCGGCTTTTACACGTGCGATATAACCGTGGTGGTCTGAACCCCAGATATCAATGATATCGGTATAGCCACGTTGTAATTTGTTTAGGTGATACGCAATATCAGACGCGAAATAAGTGGTTTGACCATTACGGCGTTTCACTACGCGGTCTTTTTCATCACCAAATTCAGTCGACTTGAACCAGATGTTGCCATCTTTTTCATACAGGAAGCCACGCTGATCTAGAGTTTGTAGCGCTTCATCAATTTTTTCAGTCAAAGTCGCTTCACTGAACCATTGATTGAAAGTCACCCCGAATTCACCAAGGTCATCTTTAATATCATCAAGGATGGCTTTTAACGCAGCTTGATGGAATACGCGGTAACCTTCATTTAATAAAGTTTGTGAGTTAAAGATCAGGCCATCAATGTGCTTTTCTTTATCGCCTGAAACCACCACCTTATTGCCTTCAGCATCCGGTTCGGCAGCGTACTGTACATCTTCAGGGACATCTTTATAAACGTCTGCAACAGGGCGAACATAGATATCGCCGTCTTTATCAATAATGCTTTGTGCGATTTCTTTGACGTAGTCACCTTGATAGGCATTTTTCGGGAACACCAGTTCCTGACCCGTCAATTCTAAATAACGTAAGTAAGTTGAAGTCGCCAGAATATCCATCTGACGGCCAGCATCGTTGACGTAATATTCGCGATCAACTTTGGCACCTGTCGCTTCAAGCAGATTTGCAACAGTCATACCATAAGCAGCGCCACGACCATGACCTACGTGCAGGCTAGAAGTCGGGTTCGCAGAAACAAATTCAACCTGAACGCGTTTTTCCGCATTGGCCTGGGTACGACCATACGTTGCCTGTTGAGCCTGAATCTGATCCAGCACAGCAAAACGCTGGTCTGCATTTAAAAAGAAGTTAATAAAGCCTGGGCCTGCAATTTCTGCCTTGCTGATATCCGCCACTTCAGGCAGGGCAGCAAGAATTTTTTCTGCTAAATCACGCGGTTTCATACCCGCAGCTTTAGACGCGATCATGGCAATATTTGATGCAAAGTCACCGTGGTTGCGGTCTTTGGTACGCGTCAAATTACTTGTATTGTTCCAGTCAGATGGGAGTACGTTTTGTGCCTGTAAAGTTTGCACTGCATGATCGAGAGCTGCTTGGATTGCCGTATTCATAATCAGTCGAAAATAGATATCGCAGAAAAACAGCAAATATAGCAAATTTCCGACTCTTTAGGTAAAACCATTTATGGGGAATAAAAAATATACGATTAGTAGTCTATGGTTTCTATCCCTCGGTCGGTCATCAATGAAGGATCACATGAGAAAGAGGAGAATAAATAAGTTGCAAATTTTGCTATAAAAAATGAATCATCCAGCAATCAAAATAGCCTATATTAGCCTGATTGAAACTATAAAAAGATCAGCATGGATTCAAAACAGCGCCCGACCATTATCGGCAATATTCCCAAACTTCCAGCCAAATGGGCCTTGGTCATTGTGCCTTTTATCCTGTCCTGCCTGATGAGTGGAATTATTTCCATGATTAACATGCTGCGTAATCTGGGCTGGATTGAGGGCTTTATGGCACTCTGGTTTCATAACTGGATGATTTCCTGGGCGATTGCTTTTCCGATTGTGGTGACGCTTTTACCTTTTGTACGCAAATTTGCCGGCTTGCTGGTCGATATGTCAGGAAATCAGCCACCCAAATAATTGTTTTCTATCAATGAGAATTAAGAAAGAAGTTCTAGAAGGTAAAAAGCATTCACTAACAGATGGGCTCTCTAACTAAAAATCAATTAAATCAGATGCTCGACTGCAGCACGGATGATTCCAAGGATCAGACCAATACAGGCCCCGACCACGACACCATTGACCCGGATCATATGCAGGTCACCACCGACTTCGTTTTCAATCTTGTCGATCATCTCAGTCGAATCCCATTCATGAATACGTTCACTAATAAAACGGATCACTTTCTCACTGTACTGGTCACTCAAATCGACAGCGATACCACTGAGACGGTTATTCAGTAACTCACGCACTGAGGTATTTGAAATAATATTCTCACCGACTTGCTGAATGGCGACTCGCAGATTCTCCGCAATCCCTGAATCCGACTTTTGCAAATCCGCCTTGATGGCATCGCATAAAATGACCACTGCACCACTGATAAAGTTTAGCACTTGCGGGCTGTCGAGTAGAGCATCTTTGGTTTCATTCAGTCGCTGGCTGGCTATACTTTCAGAGTCTGCCAATTGCTGCATCAGTTCTTGAGCAGTTTCTTCAATTTTAAGCCGCCAAGGATGGTCGGGATCTGCCAGCATGGCTTCCACCCGCTGAATTACTGAATCGATACTGCGTTGCTGCACATCAATGCCGATCCAGCTCGCGCCTTTGGCCAGACGCCAGACGCCCATTTCCTTGAATAAAGTGCGGGTCAGCTCACGGGTCTGTTCCGGATGTGAGGTCATCCAGGCATGTACTACATCCAGGCCACGTTGCAGCACATCCTGATGGAAATCATTTTCCAAAACAGCGCGCAGCATTTCGCTGGCCAAGGTATTGATCTGGGTATTTTTGACCCATTGCACACTGTTGCTCTGGATAAACCCGGCGATCTGTTCCTGCCCGACAAATTCAAATACTTTAGGTACAGTCTGCTGAATCACTTGTGTGACCTGAGCATTATTCTGTGGATTGGCTAGCCAGCGGCCGGCAGCCAGACTTAAATCGGTACTGGCCAGACTACGCTGCACGATTTGCGGGGAAAGGAAATTTTCCTGCACAAAGCGACCCATAGATTCGGCAATCCGGGCTTTATTACGTGGAATAATTTCAGTATGGTCACGTAAAAATTTTGGAATCGGTAGCCGGCCAAAAGGATTGCGGAACAGCACGGTAATTGCATACCAGTCCGCCAGACCACCGACTACACCTGCTTCGGCAGAGAGCATCAGAATATGAATCAGCCAGACATATTCAGGCAGCAGTTTGGCAGTAATCATCAGCGCCAGCCAAGCCAGTACTGCGACGACCAGTGCAATAGTCGCAAAACGTTTACTGCGTTGTAAGCTCGGTGACGGCTGCTCTTTCTGCATAAATCATCCTGTTATTGAGGCGTGGCCGGTTGCGGTTGGAGTACTTGGCCGGATGGACTTACTCCATATTTAGCGCCAAGTGATTGTAAAATCAAGCGGGCATCAAAGGCATCTTTCGGCTCCTGACCGGCTTTAAAGCACTCAATGGTATAAGCCACTTGAGCAGGATCTAAAGTGACAGTATAGGGCTGGTCATAGAATGGATCGGGCCAGAATCCCGGATAGCGACGGGAATAACCATAAGGACGATAATAGCCGTATGGATAGACGCTAGGCGCTGGATAGACAATCGCCTGACGCGGTGGTTGCTGGGTACGGTTGCTTGGATCGTTCAGTACCCGGAAAAACTGGAAGCCATTTTGTACCGTAGTTTGAGCAGCTTTTAGCAGGGTAATTTCTTCGGCTGTACCGAAACTCATATTAGGTCGCGCCTGAAAACTGATGCGATAAGTGTTGGCATTCAGTGGAGTAGTGCTGTACTGGCCGAGCTGGTCAAAGGTAAGCGGCTTGGACGGTGTCGTTGCACAGCCAGAAAGCAGGGCAGTCGTCGCAAGGGTCAGGGCAATGACGGTTTTTTTCATCTTCGTTCTCCTGATAGGATGATCCAGCGAGTTACAGACCTCTAGAAGCTGCTATCTGGCTGGGTCAGGAAACTCAATTCTTCCTCGGTGGATTCACGGCCCAGAATCTGGTTGCGATGTGGGTAGCGTCCGAAACGGTTAATAATGATTTTATGCTTGATTTCATATTCGAGGTTTTCTGGATTGCCGAGGCGCTGAAATAATTTTAGCGCAAATTCATGTATTAATTTAGATTCGCTATGCATGAAAGGCATATAAAGAAAGGAACGTTGCTCCGGACTCAGCTGTTTATCCAGATCTTGGCTGATGGCTTCCTGAGCCAGTGCCAAAGCCAGACTGTCCTGAGCAAAAGCACGCGGCGTATCCCGAAAAATATTGCGTGAGAACTGGTCCAGAACAATGATTTCAGCTAATCGACCATCAGCATTCTTACGCCATGACCACAGTTCAGCTCTACTCGCCTGTTCCAGAATATCACCAAATTTTTCCTTCAAACTTTGGTCGAACTGGTCACTTTTGGCAAACCAGTTGGGTTGAGTCTCAGGACTAAACCAGAAGTCTAAAATATCTTGATAATTCATAATGTTTACAATTTATTAGCATTTATTTGTTAATAAAATCACAAATTTCACATGTCTTATAGAGAAACTTTGTGTTAAAAATTTGCCCAACTAAAAATCAATGGTTTGCTTGAAAACTAGGCAGGGCAGCATGTGCTGTCTGGAAATCGCGGTATACTAAGCTAAACCGATGATTCTATTTTAATAGTTACCCCCATTAAGCGAGATTGTAATGAGTCAACCTGAATCGACTGCCCATGATGTATTACCGGAATGGGTAGATTCGTCGCTCATCAAAGGAATGCTGCGCGGTATCGAGCGTGAGAGCTTGCGTATGCAAAGCAATGGTTTCCTGTCACAGGAACCGCATCCTCATGCCTTAGGTTCAGCTCTGACACATCCGCATATTACGACCGATTATTCTGAAGCCTTGATGGAGTTTATTACTCCACCGAAAGAGAGTATTACTGAAGCTCTACACTATCTGACCGACATTCATGCCTTTGTACATCGTCATCTGAAAAATGATGAAAAGCTCTGGCCGATGTCTATGCCTTGCATGCTTGACAGCAAGGATGAAAATATTCCATTGGCGCAATATGGCAGTTCCAATATTGGCTTATTTAAAACGCTGTATCGTCATGGTTTAGGCGTGCGTTATGGTCGCCGTATGCAGACCATTTCCGGGGTTCACTATAATCTGTCTTTCCCGGATCATTTCTTTACAGCGCTACAAGAACAGGAAACCGATGAAGAGCTGCGCGCTTTAAGCCTGCAAGATTATCGCAGCCATCGTTATATGGGGCTGATCCGTAACTTTATTCGTTTAACGCCACTGGTAATTTTCCTGGTTGGTGCCAGTCCAGCAGTGTGCCAGTGTTTTATGACTGGACGTGATCACCATTTATTTCCGCTGGTACGCGGTACTTTATATACGCCTTATTCGACTGCATTACGGATGGGACGCTTTGGCTACCAGAATTCAGCGCAGAAACAGCTCGGTATTCACTACAATAATCTGCAGGATTATCTGGAAGGTCTGCAAAAAGCGGTCAGAACACCGTACAAACAGTTTACCCGTCTGGGTCTGGATGATGCCAATGGTCAGCCAATTCAGATCAATGACCATGTGCTACAGATTGAAAATGAATACTACAGTCTGGTGCGTCCAAAGCAGGTACCTAAAGAAGGTGAAACTCCATCGCAAGCCTTGCAAAATCGCGGGATCGGCTATGTTGAGCTGCGTGCTGTAGATGTCAATCCGTATAGCGCGATCGGGATCAATGAAGATACTGCCGGCTTCCTGGAAGTAGTGGCACTGTACTGCTTATTGCAAGACAGCCCGGCATTGCTGGATGCCGAACAGGAAATCATTGACCAGAATCAGGCTGAAGTGGTCAATCGTGGCCGCGCCTATAACGCTGCGATTATGGAAAATGGCCAGCGTTATATGATTGAAGACTGGTGTAATCTGCATTTGCAACGTATGCAGCCACTGGCTCAATTGCTCGATCAGGCTTATGAAACTGATCTATATAGCAATGCTATGCAAGCGATGCAGATCCGTGTTGATGAAGTTGATGCGACTTTATCAGCCCTGATTGTCGGAGATATTCGTAGCCACAGCAGCATGTGGCAGTTTGGCCAGCATCTGGCTCATCAGCATAGCAATCTCTATGAATCACATCGATTAAGCAAAGAAACACTTAAATATTTCAATGAATTGTCACAAAAGTCATTGCAGCAACAACAGCAGCTCGAGCAAGATAACACGATCAGTTTTACTGAATATTTAGCCCAATATCGATAATAAATAAGAGGATTAACCATGCAATGGGGTTATCGCTTCGTGAGTGGTGTGTTGTTTTTGGCATCTGTTGCCGGGATGGCATTTGCTTTATATCTTGAGCATGGACAGGGCCTGAACCCTTGCCCATTGTGTGTGTTTCAACGAATCGGATTGATCGGATTAGGGATTATTTCCCTGATTGCCTTGCTGCATAATCCGAAATCCAATGCCATGAAGCGTGGTTATGCTTTCTTAGGCTCGCTCAGTATCTTATGGTCAGTCGGTGTCGCTGCACGACATGTCTGGCTACAGAACCTGCCACCGGATCGAGTGCCGAGCTGTGGCCCAGGTCTGGATTACTGGCTGGAAACTTTGCCGATGAAATCGGTATTACAGCAGGTGCTCAATGGTTCAGGTGAATGTGCCGCTATTGACTGGACTTTCTTGGGGCAATCTTTACCAGTCTGGTCATTGGTGTTCTTCAGTATTTTATTGCTGATCAGCCTGTGGCAGTTATTTCGCAAATATCAGACTGCGCCCGTCAAACGTCTAAGAGATAAATACTGATTTTCAAAATTGGAATCAAAAAAGCCAGTCTACAGACTGGCTTTTTTTATTACTCTCTTAAGAGGCGAACCAAATTTTTTACCTTCGATCAGGTCAGGGCAATGCCTTCAATACTGTCCAGATCGGTCACATATTCATGAATTTGCGTATAGGCTTCATCTTCCACACTTGGATAGAACCAGCGCACAATCTGTTCAGCTACCAGTGGATGATACTGAATTTCAAAATGATTTAGGCCATAGAAAATCGCCTTATGCGCATCAGGTACTTTCAGGTCAAAACGCGGATGGGGATGTTCGCCCAAGGCACTTTTGACACTGACCAGATAATCGCCGATCACATTAAGCGTTTTGTTGGTATGGTGTTCAAACTCGATCGTACCTGCCACCAGATAGGCATCGATATGCGCAGGAATCGGTGCAGGTTTACGGTTATCGTCCATAAAGCCAATCCGTACCGGATTATATTCCCAGTCATCATCCCGGACACTGCCATGACGTAAGTCCAGAATCCCGTTACTACGAATATTCACCACATGTCCCACAATTTTCACTAAAGGAAAATGTCCAATTTTTTCCTGCAAGCTAAAACCAAAACGTTCCAGTACCGCACCATGATGCGGTGAGCCCAGACAGACCAGATTTTCCACCATCGGAATCCAGTCATAGACATTCTGTTTGCCATAGAATAGGGCACTGCGTGACACCAGACCGCCCATACTGTGTCCGATCAGATCAATACTGGTAATTCCCGGATTACGCTTGACCAGATCTTGCAAGGTATTGGCCAGACTGCGGCCATTGGCTGAAATGCGGCGTCCGGTATTATAGTTCAGGTACAGCATGGTGTTATGGTCGCGCTGAGCCAGCAATTTTTCCCCAATACCCGGGTATTTACGAGTTGACCAGTCCAGATGGTTCATGCACAGACCATGCACAAATAGGGTAATGCGTCCGGTTAGCTCACCTTGTTGCAGAGAACCATAATGATCGTAAATAAGCATCGGCAAGGCGAGAGGATTCTGATATTTCAGCAGATAATCGCCAATAATCCCGTTCAGGGCACTGACCATAAAATACATGGTCGGGGTCAGGGGTTTATTATGTAATTTGGGAAATCTTTCAATAATGCGGCGCAGTCCAGGCGCGATCAGGGTATTGCCATAATGAAAGATCATGTCATAAGACATTTGATACAGACGTACGATATAAGGAATATTCTGGAAAGTTTTGGAATTTTTTTCACTCAGCCCGAATACGCTCATTAAAATTTCACGCTGAATCGATTTAATCAGTTCCTGTACTACATCACTAAAGCGCATGGTGACCAATTGTGCCAGGCCTTCCAGGACATCTGCCTGGCTAAGCGGAGTTCGGTCCCATCGACAATAGGTTTCATGCAATGGCGTTAAACTTGGCATTTGATCCTATCCTTTATATGAGCCGTAGGCATCTTTCTTTTTTGAGCACTTCGCGGTATAAATTCTTTTTTCAGTATTCTTGATTCTCAATTTATTCGGAATACTCTTAAAATAGCGAGAATTGCATAACATTAAAGGCTTTTTTGTCAGACAATTTAAGCAATTAAGTTAAGTGGTTATAAAATGAAGTGTATTTCACACTTTTAAATTAAATTTTGACATTTTGTTTGTTTTTTATTGATTGCCGATGAATATCATTTACCTGCATGGGTTCAAGAGTAGTAGCAGCTCGATTAAAGGCCAGTTATTGGAACAATACTGTGCCAAGTACCCGGATATTCAGGTGCATTTACCCGATTTGAACATGCCGCCGATGGCTGCAATTCAGAAGATTGCTAAATTGATCCAGTCGATGGATCAGGTGGCATTGGTCGGCAGTAGTCTCGGGGGATTCTATGCGACATATCTGGTCGCTCAAGCACATGTGCCGGCTGTACTGATCAATCCGGCAATGCGACCATGGCAGCTGTTTCGTGAACTGTTTGATGATGAATTGCCCCTGCAGGTTCATCCGAACTGGTGCCTGAATGACGCAGATCTTGGCCAGCTCGAAGCCATGGCGCTACCAACTGCACAAGATGCAGACAAAATATTAGTGCTGTTACAACAAGGCGATGAAGTTTTGGATTATCGTGCAGCACATCGCTATTATAGTTCAGCTCGTCCACCTGCACTGCTGATGACTGAGGCCAATGGCAGCCATGGCATGGATGATTTTGCGGAGAAAATTCCGCTGCTCTTACAGTTTTTATCCGACTGCATAAAAAAGGAAACCGAATAACGTGTCTCAATATACGGCTCAATCTCTTGAAGTTTTATCTGGTCTAGATCCGGTGCGTCGTCGTCCGGGCATGTATACCGATACCTCTCGTCCAAACCACTTGGCGCAGGAAGTGATTGATAACGCGGTCGATGAGGCACTGGCGGGACATGCCAATAAAGTCACGGTCACGGTGTATAAGGATGGTTCATTATCTGTTGAAGACAATGGCCGTGGTATGCCCGTCGATATTCATCCGGAATATGGTCAGAGCGGGATTGAAATTATCCTGACCAAACTGCATGCCGGTGGTAAGTTCAGTACTGATAACTATCAATTTTCTGGCGGTCTGCACGGGGTGGGGATCTCGGTCGTCAACGCGCTTTCTAGCCGCGTAGAAGTTGAAGTTCAGCGTCACGGCAACCTGTATAAAATGGCCTTTGAAAATGGTGAACCGACTGCACCACTAGAAGTGCTGGAAGGCAAGGCACCGAAACGTGCCACAGGGACAACTGTTCATTTCTGGCCGGAAACCAAATATTTTGATTCTCCAAAATTCGCGCTTAAAGCCTTAAAACATAACTTAAAAGCCAAAGCGGTATTGGCTGCTGGTCTGCAAATTAACTATATCGACCAGATCAATGATGAAAAGATCACCTGGCAGTTTGAAAATGGTCTGGTCGACTATTTGATGGATGAGCTGGAAGACCGTGAAATCATTCCGGCCCCTGCTTTTGTGGCGACAGGTGATGCTGAGCGTGCCAGTGCAGAATTTGCCATCTGCTGGAATGTGGAAGGTGG
>NZ_DFDO01000123.1:1170-1579 GCF_002367915.1 Acinetobacter sp. UBA3025 | reverse complement strand
CTGCTGGAATGTGGAAGGTGGAGAAAGTATTCAGGAATCATATGTCAACCTGATTCCAACCGCACAGGGCGGTACTCACGTGAATGGCTTACGTTCAGGCGTGACCGATGCCATGCGTGAGTTTTGTGAACTGCGTAACCTGTTGCCACGGAATATGAAACTGTCTGCAGAAGATGTCTGGGACGGGGTCAACTACGTCCTGTCGCTGAAATTCCAGGAGCCACAATTCTCTGGTCAAACCAAGGAACGATTATCTAGCCGTGAAGCCTCAGGTATTGTGCAGAATATTGCCAAAGATGCGTTTGCACTGTGGCTGAACCAGAATTCAGACATCGCTATGCAACTGGCGGAAATAGCCATTTCCAAAGCGGGTCGCCGTCTAAAAGCAGCCAAGAAAGTTGAACGTAAG
>NZ_DFDO01000123.1:0-981 GCF_002367915.1 Acinetobacter sp. UBA3025 | reverse complement strand
CAAGAAAGTTGAACGTAAGAAGATTGTCGCTGGTCCGACTTTACCTGGGAAGCTGTCAGATTGTGTTGAACATGATCTGGATCAGTCTGAACTGTTTATTGTGGAAGGGGACTCTGCGGGTGGTTCAGCCAAGCAGGCACGTGACAAGAATTTCCAGGCGATCATGCCAATTCGTGGGAAAATTTTAAATACCTGGGAAGTCTCTTCGGATGAAGTGCTGGCCTCTCAGGAAGTGCATAACATTGCAATCGCGATTGGGGTCGATCCAGGTTCAGATGACCTGTCTGAACTGCGTTATGGCAAGATCTGTATTCTTGCCGATGCCGACTCGGATGGCTTGCATATCGCGACTTTGTTATGTGCGCTGTTTGTAAAACACTTCCCGATTCTGGTCGAAGAAGGGCATCTGTTTGTGGCAATGCCACCCCTATTCCGTATCGATGATGCTAAAGATGTGCACTATGCGCTGGATGAAGATGAACTGGAAGGCATCCTGAAAAAATGTAAAACCAAGAACCCGCAGATCACCCGATTCAAAGGTTTAGGTGAGATGAATGCCAGCCAGCTTCGCGAAACGACTTTGGATCCTAATACTCGCCGTCTGGTACAACTGGATCTGGATGATGTGCACCTGACTTCAGGCTTACTGGATAAACTTCTGGCCAAAAAACGCGCCAGTGACCGTAAAGACTGGCTGGAACAGAAAGGTAATCTGGCGGATATCGTTGTTTAAAATGATTTGCTGCTAATATCTATTAAAAAGCCCGCAATCGCGGGCTTTTTAATAGCTCAATTTAGGACTCAACTTTTAAATAATGCCCATCTGCATAGACATTATGTCCAAAGCCACAACCTGAACTGCCATTGTTCTGTTTTAAAATCACCTGCTGCCCCTGTTTAGGATCAAAAGAAAAATTGAGATTAATTTTGCAGTCATCTGATCGATAGGTCGTTTGGGTTTTATTAACAGGCATTGTGGTT
>NZ_DFDO01000107.1:0-4855 GCF_002367915.1 Acinetobacter sp. UBA3025 | reverse complement strand
AGATGGAACGATCTTGAAGTATACGTGGTGTGGATCAATACCAAACAGGCCACCAATCACGTGTTGAGCGACATAAGGAATCCAGTCAACCGGGATAAGGTCCATCAAGTTCATGAGGAAAATCCACACGAAGATGGTTAGCGCTAGTGGAGCGATCAAACGCGATTTACCATGGAAGGTATCGCGTACACTTGAGTCAACAAACTCGATAATCATTTCGATTGCAGACTGGAACTTGGTAGGAACACCAGAGTTTGCAGCTTTCGCTACGAGCCAGAATAACAAGCAGAAAATGATACCAAGGCCAATTGACCAACCCATTGAATCCAAGTGAATAGCAGTGAACCCCATCTGTTGAGCTTCAGCACCGTTCTCGGCCAATTTCCATGTACCGTCTGGCATTTTGCCATAGGTCATATTGGTCAAGTGATGCTTGATATACTCGGTCGAAGTAAGGGCATGTTCTTCAGCAGCCATAAATCACACCTGGTCAATGTCAAAAAACTATAGAACAAACGAATATCGCGTGCTGCTTGATATCTCGCCTGCTCCTAAAAAAACTTTTCAATTTTTTGTTGTGTTTAAACTCGTTTTTGTAGACGTGACACCCAAAAAGGAGCAACCCACGACATGGCTTGAACGAGCATAAAACCACAAAACAACGCAACCGGGGATAACGGCTTGACATTGCTTAAAATTAAAATGAAACCAACAATCACAATTGCAAACTTGCCCATCAGGCCTTTATACATGTTCGAAAGAACCTGCTTAGATGCTCGGGCTCCTGCCGCTCGAAATGATTGCCATGAAAAATAACAACTCGCAAGCCAGCAGACGAACGCCCCCAAAGCGGCACTCAAGGCTACGGTTGAGTCTTTCACGACCCAGCCAATCAAGGCTGAAACAGGAATCATTAATGCTTGTAAGAGGACTAAAGCTTTCGCTAATCGTCGGTCAATCAAGCGACTAGTTCGGCTCATTATTTATTCACTCACAGCAAGCATGCTTGACAAGTTTAGCTGATGATTATTTTTAATCGCAGGCATTATAGAGTTACACCCCTGAACATGCAATCTTTTCCCGACCTTAGTCGTGTTTTTTTCAACAGATCAAATGCTGGCAAACTAATCAAAACTTGATTATTTTTAAATCATTGATGGGCATTTAACACACATTTACGGGTTTGCTCGGCCAATTTCTGCCAGGCCTGGATAAAGTCCCCTGCCCCACTCATGCTTTCATCGACACTCTGGAATACAATCGGTTTCAGTTTACGGTACTGATTTTCACCAGCATGTGCTTCTGCCAGCAGACACATTTTGCTCTGCACACGACTGTCTTGCAGATACTTGATCTGCGCCACGGTTGGTGAGACATGCGGATCATCAGTCAAAGCCCCCATGAACTTCAGGTTCAATGGGCGTTCCAGATATTGATAGGCATCATGGTAGGACCAATAAGGTTGAGCTTTACTTGTAGAACTATAACGCTGTGCAGTCAAAAACATGGTTTGGGCAAAGTCACGCGCATTTTTCCAATAGGCCTCCCGATGCTCAGGCAGCTGCTGAGAACGTAAGGCTGCAATAAAGAAACCGATACGTACTGCATTGTTGGGATCGAGCCAGACATGGGTATCGACGGTATCTTTTAAGGCTTGCCCACGTGGATTACGCATTGGCAAAGTGGTCAGAATACCCGAATCTAAAATCGCGATACTTTTATTGTTATTGTTCAACACTTTTGCCAACGGTGCTTCATGTGCCTGCCCCAACCAGATCACCAGGCCGGCATCCTGAATCGTTTTACGGTGTGCCGGGGTGAGGCTGACATCATGACCGCTTTGATTGGCCAATAATAAAGTCGGCTGTTCCACGCCTTGAGTAATGGTCTTGGCAATCAGATAAATCGGCTGCGTTGAAACCACCAAACTTTGCGACCAGCTAAGGGTACTGAACAAAGCCAGACTACACAGGGCAAGGAAACGGAACATGAAGAGAAATCACTATATAAGGACAAATTTAATAGTGTTATAATATAACAAAATCACAAAAATACCTATGCCCAATCGAAACTCTGGGCGCTTCATGTTAAGATTTGAAATCTTTTAATTTTCAGTTTCGCACCTGAGGTGAACTATGGGTTCATGTTCGCACGAACACCACAATGCATTGCACGGCGTACACGACCATCCAAATGTCGCGCAACGTCTGGCCGAAGCAGAGAGTCTTTGTGCGGCAAGTGGCGCACGCCTCACTCCTTTACGCAAAGAGGTACTGGAACTGATTCTGAATGCAAGCGGCCCGATGGGTGCGTATGACCTGCTGGCACAAATGAAAAATGCCAGCGACCGTCCCGCTGCCCCACCAACGGTGTACCGTACACTCGACTTTTTATTAGAAAAAGGCTTTATTCACCGCCTGACCTCTATTAATGCCTATATTCCCTGCTGCCATCCCCGTGAAGGCCATCAGGCGGCATTCTTGATTTGTACTGAATGTAAAGCAGTCAAAGAAGCATCTGCACAAGGTTTATTAGAACAACTGGATGCCTTGGCGGCTTCAGACGATTTTAGTGCACACCACAGCATTATCGAAATTTCAGGAATCTGTCAGCAGTGTCGCAACAAAGCTTGAATGCATCACCCTTGATCCAGCTTTCCAAGATCTGGGTCAATATTGATGATCGTGACATTTTAAAGGCGATTGATTTCTCTTTGCAGGAGAAAGAGATTGTTACGCTGATTGGTCCGAACGGTGCCGGTAAGTCGACCTTAATAAAGGTCATGCTTGGAATCGTCAAACCAAAATCCGGTGAAATCAAAACGGCGCGCAAGCTGAAATTCTCTTATGTGCCACAAAAATTCAATCCGTCACATAGTTTACCGCTACGGGTTAAAGATCTGCTGGCACTAGAAAAATGCCCTTCAACTATTAAAGCTGAAATCATTCGGGATACCGGTATTGCCAAACTAGAAAATTCTAAAGTACAACAGCTTTCCGGCGGTGAACGTCAACGTGTTCTGCTAGCACGTGCCTTATTACGTCAGCCGGATATTCTGGTACTGGATGAACCGATGCAGGGTCTAGATATTCAGTCTGAGGCTGAACTGTATGAATATGTGCGTAGCCTGCCAGAAAAATATGGCTGTGCCATTTTAATGGTCTCACATGACCTGCAATGGGTAATGCAAGGCACGCATCGCGTGGTATGTCTCAACAAACATATCTGTTGTAGCGGCTTGCCAGAAAGCGTGCAGCAGCATCCAGAATATCAGGCCATTTTTGGTACCAACCGGGTGTTCTACCAGCATCATCATGACCACTGTGCCCATGGTGACTCCGCGACACCTTGTCAGCACGATTCACGTCCCCACATTCACCCCGAGCCGGAAGCTTAAGCCATGATGGATTGGTTATCTCTCCTATTACCTGCATGGATTATGGGAACACTCTTGGTGTTCCTGACCGCACCACTCGGCTGTCTGATGCTGTGGCGTCGTATGTCTTTCTTTGCAGATACGATGGCACATGGCACTTTGCTTGGCGTTGCCATTGCTGGTGCGATGAGCCTGCCGCTTTGGATGGGGGTCAGCTTTATCGCAGTCTTATTGGTCGCTGTACTATGGGTACTGTATGACCCGCGTTTGCCGAATGATGCATTATTGGCACTCTGTTCAGCAACCCTGCTCTGTTCAGGTTTATTATTCATTCAGCATTTACCGAGTTTAAGACCGGAACTGCTTAGCTATTTATTTGGTGATCTACTCACCATTTCATGGACAGATCTTCCTACTTTTGCCGTCGTGATTATCTTGGCTTTGGCCGTTCTTTACAAAAGCTGGCAGGCGCAAATCCAAATTGCAATTGATCCTGATATGGCGATCAGTGAAGGCGTAAATGCAAAACTGCAGCGTCTGATCTTCATGTTGTTACTGGCGCTGTTTACTGTATTGGCATTACGTGCGGTCGGTTCTCTTTTGATGGGTGCCTTACTAGTGATTCCAGCACTCACCGCTCGCCTACTGGCAAATTCCCCTCGTCAAATGGTGATGTGGGCTTTTGTGATTGCACAAATTGGTGTGACAGTCGGACTCTGGTCAAGTGCAGGTCTAAATACGTCAACAGGTCTGACCATTGTGCTGACCATGTCAGTGTTGTTTGCCGCTATTTTTATCCTGCAGAAGTTTAAAAAACTGGCTTAAGACATGGCAGGCAAATTTTATCTGATCAGTGCCTGCTTACTCGGACACAAGGTTCGTTATGATGGTCGCGACTGTTTGGTAAAAGAATTGGTCGATTCTCTATTGCCGGATCAATATGTCACGATTTGCCCTGAAGTCAGTGGTGGTTTGTCTATCCCCCGACCCGCAGCAGAGATTCAAGGCGGGACAGGATTAGAAGTTCTTAAAGGTTTAGCTCAAGTAACAGATATTCAAGGAAGAGATGTATCTACTGCTTTTTTACAGGGAGCTTATGCTGCCTTGGAACTAGCACAGAAATTTCAAGTCACCCATGCAGTCTTAAAAGCCAATAGTCCATCTTGCGGCAGCAAGCTGATTTATGACGGCTCATTTACTGGAAATAAAATTCAGGGTAATGGTGTGACGGCTGCATTACTTAAACAGCATGATATTAAGGTCATGACTGAAGATGAATTTTTACAGATGATTCTTTAAGAGATCGTTGAATTCCCTCTCCTGTAAGAAGAGGTTCTCCTACTGATGCACTAGACTCAATAAAAACGCAGCTCCAGCGAACAAGCTGGCAAAAGTTCGATTCATGACTTTCTGCTGTTTTGGCGATTTCAGAAGGCGCAAAACCTTGGCAGCCAGACCGGTATAACCTGCCATCACAAT
>NZ_DFDO01000117.1:0-13525 GCF_002367915.1 Acinetobacter sp. UBA3025 | reverse complement strand
TGTGAAAGAACGCTTCCAGCATTTCACCCGTATTCAGGCACGTCTGGAAACCGGTCGTACGCACCAGATTCGTGTGCACTTTAGCTACCTGGGCTATGGTCTGGTGGGTGATCAGGTCTATATGCCACGTGTGCGTATGCCAGCCGGTGCTTCGCAATTGCTGGATGACACCTTGCGTGGTTTTAAACGTCAGGCACTGCATGCAGCGACTCTAGGCCTGAAACATCCACGTACCAAAGAAGAAATGACCTTTAATGCGCCGTGGCCAGAAGACTTCGCCAATCTGGTTGAAGTGCTGCGTAGCGAAAACAAGGCCTATTAATTTTTCATTCTATTAGCAGTCATTAAAAAAAGGGAAGCGACATGCAATTTGTACAAGGTTTGCCTCAAGGTGTTTATGTAGGTCAGACCCGTGTTTATCATGAACAGGTACAGCCATCAGCCCAGCCAGAGCTAGCGGGCTTTAACCTGGCTTTGCATGTCAATGATGATGCTGCGCGTGTACAGAAGCATCGCATTCAGCTGTTGAAAGATTTCCAGCCTTTTGGCGTGGACAAAATTACCTGGATGACACAGACGCATAGCACCATTTGTCATACTATCAATGAGCAGATGCCTTTTAAGGCATTGGTCGGTGATGGTCTGGTGACACAGCGCAAGGCCCATGCCTTGATGATGATGACGGCAGACTGCTTACCTGTGGTACTGGGTAATGCTGAAGGCACTGAAGTGGCCAATCTGCATGCGGGTTGGCGTGGGCTGGCAGGCGGTATCGTTGAAAATACCATTGCCGCGATGCAATCCAAGCCTACCTGGGCGTGGCTCGGTGCAGCGATCAGCCAGCCTTGTTTTGAAATTGGCTCAGAAGTAAAAGAAGCTTTCTGTTCCAAATATCCTGAACTGGACAGTGCATTTCAGGCAGGGGAACAGGCCGGAAAATACTATGCGGATCTGTATGCGATTGCGCGTTACATCTTACAGCAGCAGGGTGTTGAGACTGTTTTAGGTGGCGATCAGTGTTCATATCGTCAGGCGGATGAATACTTTTCCTATCGCCGTGAAGCCAAAACCGGACGCATGGCAACATTCGTGTTTATGGCATGAAAATGTTAAACTTGATTGAAATTCTTGGTTTTTGATTGTTATGTCCCTATCTTCCCAATCTGTTGCGATTGTTTATCACAGTCCTTATGGACACACGGCTAAAGTGGCAAACTTCATTGCCGAAGGCGCACAAAAAACTGGTGTCCAGGTGCATATGATGAATGTGGAACAGGTGGATTGGGAGGTGTTGGACGCTGCCGATGCAATTGTATTTGGCTGTCCGACCTATATGGGTAGTCTGACTTCTGCCATGAAGTTATTTATGGAGCAGTCGTCCAAGCGCTGGCTGGCACGTAGCTGGCAAGGCAAGCTGGCAGCAGCCTTTACCAATGGTGGTGGCTTAAGTGGGGACAAGCTGGCTGTCTTGCAACAGATTAATCTGTTTGCGATGCAACATGGCATGTTGTGGTCAGGTCTACCGTTGATGCCGACAGGTCGTTCCACTACAGATCTGAATCGCATGTCGAGCTTTCTGGGCCTCATGACCCAATCTGACAATGCACCTGTTGAAGTGACACCACCGGAAGGGGATTTACAAACCGCGATCTGGTTTGGTGAATATATTGCCTTGACCCTAGCGCGTCTGAATCTGAAAGCCTAATTCGATCTGTAAAAAAACCTCCATCAATTGGAGGTTTTTTATTGCTGGCATTAGGGTGTGTTGACATTTACAGCCGATAAATTGAGCTAAAGAGGCAACCATATAAATATACAAGCTAAAGCAACAGCGCTTTGATAGTTACGTTTTAGCTTATCGTATCTTGTGGCAATTCCTCTAAATTGTTTTAATCTACAAAATGCATTTTCAACTAAATGTCTGATTTTATACATATACCAGTCCATATCATCATTGCTAGATTTGGCATTTGATCTTCGAGGAATGTTTGCTTTCGTATTACTTTCTCTAATTTTCTTTCTGAAACTTTCTGAATCATAGCCTTTATCTGCACATAGCATTTCTGACTCTGTTAAATCTAATTTTGATACAAGATCAGGTGCAACCTTAATATCATGTGAAGTTCCATCTGAAATAATAAATTCAATAGGATTACCATTTGAATCGATTGCTAAATGTATTTTTGAACTATTACCACCAATACTTTTGGAAATACTTTGATTCTTAATACCAGCTGAATGTTGATGCGCTCGTACATGGCTCCCATCGATAAAAATCCACTCTTTATCAGCATGCTGGCTGAATAATTTAAAAATATTCATAAACTTACTATTTTTAGACCATCGATTATATTTCTTAAAAATAGAATTTGATTTACCAAACTCTTGAGGTAAATCACGCCAAGGACAGCCTGTTCTAATTCGAAATAAAATCGCTTCAATAAAATTCCGTAAATTTAATTTGAGATAAATATTAAAGTGACGGAAAATAGCAAGTAACTTGGACCAGTGTTGATCATTTAGCATTGTTCGAGGCATAGCGAGTGTAAAATTGGGTTTGGCGATTTAATTTTACTATCTCGCTATTTTTTTAATCAACAAATGTCAACAGACCCTATTTATGGAAAATACGCGCTTTATCACGTTGCCAGTCACGGTCTTTTTCAGATGCACGTTTGTCGTGTAACTGTTTACCTTTTACCAACGCAATTTCCAGCTTGGCATGCGGGCCTTTCCAGTAACAGGCCAGTGGTACACAGGAATAACCTTTCTGGTTGATCGCGCCCATGAGTTTTTCAATTTCACGGCGTTTCAGCAGCAGTTTACGGGTACGCGTTGCTTCAGGGACAACATGGGTAGATGCACTCAGTAAAGGCTGAATCTGTGCGCCGAACAGGAACGCCTCACCATTTTTAAAGGTGATATAGCTCTCCACAATACTCATACGACCGGCACGCAGGGATTTTACTTCCCAGCCTTGCAAGGAAAGTCCAGCTTCAAATTTTTCTTCAATAAAATAATCGTGACGGGCACGTTTGTTCAGAGCAATCGTTCCGCCGTTATTTTTTTTAACTACAGTTGCTTTCGCCATAATCAGACACTTCCAAAGTTGTAGCTATTGTACCGTAACTTTTATTGAGTTGAAGTGTTTAAATTGATGGAGTTTCTTCACTAAAAAATGAAGATTTTGTTAAAATGGAAACTTACACAATAAACAGAGTACAAATGGATGACTAAAACTCGTGTAATTTATCCGGGAACTTTTGATCCGATCACCAATGGCCATATTGATTTGGTGACCCGCGCAGCAAAGATGTTTGATGAAGTTGTAGTTGCAATTGCCATCGGACATCATAAAAACCCGGTATTTAGTCTGGAAGAACGAGTTGAACTGGCCCAAACGTCATTAAGCCATTTGAACAATGTTGAATTTGTAGGATTTGATGGCCTGCTGGTGAACTTCTTCTGCGAGCAGAATGCTACCGCGGTATTGCGTGGTTTACGTGCAGTGTCCGATTTTGAGTATGAATTCCAGCTGGCCAACATGAACCGTCAACTGGATTCTCATTTTGAAGCGGTGTTTTTAACTCCTTCAGAGCAATATTCTTTTATTTCATCCACATTGGTGCGTGAAATTGCTCGTTTAAGAGGTGATGTGACCAAGTTTGTTCCGCCAAACGTGGTTGAAGCCTTCGAGCGTAAACTTCAACAAGGTTGGTAGAGTGTCTTTATATATCACCGATGAATGCATCAATTGTGATGTCTGTGAACCTGTCTGTCCGAATGAGGCAATTTTCATGGGTGACGTCATCTATGAAATTAACCCGGACTTATGTACAGAGTGTGTCGGACATCACGACAAACCGCAGTGCCAGTTATTCTGCCCTGTGGACTGTATTCCGCTTGATCCGAACCATGCCGAGACGCGTGAGGAGCTTCAGGCCAAGTATGAAAAACTGACTGATCAAAAAACATCAAGCAATTAGTCGCCAGATTTGGTACTATGCGGCTCGAAGTGAGCCAGACGATCGCTGCTGTGGAGATCTCCGTGATTGAAGCAGGGGAGGAAAGTCCGGGCTTCATAGGGCAAGGTGCCAGGTAACGCCTGGGCGGCGTGAGCCGACGGAAAGTGCAGCAGAGAGTAGACCGCCTTCATTATGGTTCTGAGCAATCGGAATCGGAGGTAAGGGTGAAAGGGTGCGGTAAGAGCGCACCGCATGACTGGTAACAGTTCATGGCATGGTAAACCCCACCGGAAGCAAGACCAAATAGGGATCCTTTAGGCATGGCCCATGCTGGATCCGGGTAGGTCGCTTGAGCGTATGAGTGATTGTACGCCTAGAGGAATGATCGTTCTCGACAGAACCCGGCTTATCGGCTCACTTCACCAAATTTTGATCAATCAGCACAATATGGGCTTGACGTTCTAAACAGAAAAACCCATAATGCGCGCACAGTTTAAGGCTATGTAGCTCAGTTGGTTAGAGCACCGCACTCATAATGCGGGGGTCACAAGTTCAAGTCTCGTCATAGCCACCATACTCAAAAAAACCCACTCCGATTGAGTGGGTTTTTTTATGCCTCCTATAGGAATAATTGTGTAATAATTAATCTAATAAATATAATTTGTCTAATAGGTTGGCTATGGGTATTGATATTTTGGGGTTAAAAAGTAAAGACGAAGCTCGTTTAAAACATATGTTAAAAGAATTGAATGAACTTAATGACTCACTTGGTTCGAAATATTCAATGCGTGCTGAATTAAGAGATTTGAACAGTAGGTCATTTACAGTTGGAAAATTGCTTCAAGAAGAATTGGATAAAATTAGAGCTAATCAGCAGAAGTTAGAAGAGGCTTGTAATCAGACACTAGTAGTTAAAAACAAAATAGATGCTTGTTTGGATGCTATAGGTGAAATAGAGAGCAAGTTGGAATTGGATGATGATGGGAACTCTTCCTATAATCGTATAGTTGAGCTTATTTCTGAAGAAAGCATAGAAGAAATTGAAAACTCTAAGCAAGAAATTTTAGATAAATATAATGAATTATTTGAAGCAAATGAAAACCAAGATTCACTAATAGATCAACTTTCATTAAAAATAAAAGAAATAGAAGGAAAATACACAGAACTTTTTGAAGATCAAAATGCTGATGGAGAAAATCTATTTGAAGAAATGGAATCAAAGATAAAAAAATTAGAGGAAATCTGGAATGAATATTTTACAGAAGATGAAGAGGGAGATACTAAAAGCAAATTAATTGATGAACGTTTAAAAAAATTAGATCAATTTTATTCAAAAATTTATGGAGATACAGAAAAACAAATACCATCTTTAAAACAAGAATTAGAAAGTAGGCTAGCTAATTTAAAAGATATAGAAACTAGAGCTAAAGCTACAATTGATTTATCGAGTGAGGCGGGATTGGCTGGTGGATTTGTTAGTAAGCGAAAAGAAGCAAATATGGCTCGTTTAATAAGTTTGTTTGTATTTATAGTAACGGTTTTATGTATGTTTGGTTTTAATCTTTGGCTTTTTGATGCTGATGATTTTAAAAATATGGAACTTCATACTTTATTATTTAAGATTACTATAAATGCTCCTTTAATATGGATAGCGACCATAGCAAATGTAAACTTAAACAAATTTTCTAGACTTGAACAAGAGTATTCACATAAGGAATCTTTAGCAAAGTCATATGAGCGCTACAGGGCTGAAATTGAACAATTAGAGCAGCTAGGTGTCCAAGGAGCTGATGATCTTAAAATTAAGTTGCTAGATACAAATTTAGAAGCATTCAAGTTAAATCCGGTTTCACATACCAAGCGGGAAAGTAAATCGTTTGCATTATTTAATTTTGGAAGAAAAATAAACGATACTTAATTCGTGACTCTATTTGAAATAATTGACTAATTGTTCAACATCATCCGTCTGTAACTGTTCACGCATTTTTAAAAACTGCTTTTCTTCTAAGTCGTAGAGTTTAAGGGAAAGCAGTTTTTCTATATCTTCTTGTGGAAATCGATATTTAATAATTTTCGCTGGTACGCCGCCAACTATTGCATAAGGCGGCACATCTTTGGTCACGACTGCACCTGTTGCCACCACAGCACCTTCACCGAGTGTCACGCCTTGCATAATCATGGCGCGTGAGCCAATCCAGCAACCATCGCCAATGACTGTGTCGCCAGCAGGCACAAAGCTACGGGTATCGAACGGAAACGCTGAGATCCAATCCGTACGGTGTAACTGATTGCCACCCATCATAATTACGCATTCTGCGCCAAAGCAGACGAAATTGCCGATATAAAGCTGGTCAATTGGTTTCTCTGGTGTGGCTGGTTTGTCATGCAGATAACGCACCACACAACGCTCGAAACCTTGATCCCAATAAGCTGAGTAATAGCTGTAATTGCCCTTGATATGAATATTCGGATTCTTCACGGTTTTGGAGATGAATTCGAACTCGCACCAATGGTTCACAGGGGAGTTAATCAGTTTTTCAGCCATAACTAGGATTCAATAACAATTAATGCGTCATTATAGCGAATTGATCTTCAAGCTGGAGAACAATCCCATTCAATAACAGACCTGATTGCAGGGTTAAGTTTTACATGGTCTTAGTGGATTGAGGGATACGAGCAATGACTTTGATTTCGAAGTCAAACCCCGCTAGCCAAGTCACGCCTACAGCGGTCCAATTTGGATAGGGCTTTTGCATAAAAATCTGGTTTTTAACTTTCATAATGCTTTCAAATTGCTGTTCAGGATCGGTGTGAAAAGTCGTGACATCGACAATATCATCGAAAGTACAACCAGCCGCTGCCAATGTAGCAGCCAAGTTTTCAAAAGCACGTTCTACCTGTTTCTCAAAGTCAGGTTCAGGACTGCCATCTTCACGGCTACCAACCTGACCAGAAACAAATAATAAATCTTCTGATTTGATCGCAGCAGAGTAACCATGCTGTTCATACAGGGCATGGCGATCTTGGGGAAATATTGCAGTTCTAGTCATGATAATCCTCGCTCAATTTTAATTTATACGTATTTTAGAAAGCAGTTCAAATCTTCACATACGCATCGTATGTAAACATAATTGACATACGAAGCGTATGTCAATTAAAATTTTCACAATACTGATGGAAACAATTTATGCCTGTACGTGAACAAAAAATGGCGGAAACCCGCAAAAAGCTCATAGAAGTCGCACGTCGTGCATTTGCTGAATACGGTTATGCGGACACTTCCATGGATAAGCTCACGGCAGAAGCGGGGCTGACCCGGGGTGCGCTATACCATCATTTTGGAGATAAGAAAGGCTTGTTTGCCGCCGTGGTCGATCAGATTGATTCAGAAATGGCTGAATATGCCGGGCAACATCTGGAGCAGCCTGATGATCTGTGGGAAGAATTAATGCTTGAAGGGCGTACCTATATCGAACATGCTTTAAATGCTGAGTTCCAACGGATTGTGCTACGTGATGGTCCGGCAGTATTAGGGGACCCCGCCCATTGGCCAAGTCAAAGTAAATGCCTACAGTCAACACGTGAATGTGTAGAAAAGTTACTGGCTGAAAGTAGATTAAAACCAGTCGATGCACTTGCTGCAGCAGTCTTGCTCAATGGTGCAGCAATGAATGCAGCACTGTGGGTAGCTTCTAGTGAGGATCCTGCACAGGTCTTACCTCAGGCTTTATAGGCATTTGAAGTATTGGCATCTGGCTTCTTAAAATAAAATTGATGGGAATTTCTAGAATCAATAAAAAACCCCTCATCTGAGGGGTCTTACAGCCTAAAATATCTATTTAAAATTAGATATATTCAACGCTTACGATTTCGTATTCAACTTCACCTTGTGGAGTCACGATTTTCACATCGTCGCCTTCGTTTTTACCCAGCAGTCCACGCGCGATCGGAGAGTTCACAGAGATCTTGTTAATCTTAAAGTCTGCTTCGTCATCACCCACGATTTTGTAAGTTTTGCGCTCTTCAGTGTCTAGATTCTCAATAGTCACAGTGACACCAAAAACTACACGACCGTTTTGTTCCAGTTCTTTAACATCAATCACCTGGCAAGCGCCCAGTTTACCTTCGATGTCCTGAATACGGCCTTCACAGAAACCTTGCTGCTCACGTGCTGCATGATATTCTGCGTTTTCTTTTAAATCCCCATGCTCACGTGCCTCTGCAATCGCTGCAGTAATACGTGGACGATCCACAGTTTTCAGTTGGTGTAATTCTTTCTCTAAGGCAAGTTTGCCTTCGGGAGTCATAGGATAACGTTGCATAGTTGTCCCTCAGTAATAAAAATGAAAGTCTATAAATGAAAAAAAGCCCGCCACCGAGAAGGTGACGGGACTTCTCAGTAACGAATTAACCTACTGTTAAATCTTGCAAACGATATACATCCATTGGCAATTTAATTGCTAAAGCTTGGCATACAGCATCAGCACCATTCAGGGTAGTGGTATGGTATACCTTACCTTGAAGCGCAGAGCGACGGATCGAGAATGAATCCTGCTGAGCTTGTTTACCTTCAGTGGTATTGATAATGAGGTGAATTTCACCATTTTTCAAGCGGTCTACAATGTTTGGACGGCCTTCGGTTACTTTATTTACACGTTCACATTCAATACCTGCAGCTTTAATTACATCGTATGTGCCGCCAGTCGCAAGAATCTTGAAGCCGAAGTCAGCAAGCTGCTTCGCAATACCTACCGCACGTGGTTTATCAGAATCACGTACAGAGATGAATGCATGTTTCACTTCGCCTTCAGTTGGCAGACCTGGTAAACGATCGTTAGAGCCTAGAACAGCTTTGTAGAACGCTTCACCAAATGTTTTACCAACGCCCATTACTTCGCCTGTTGATTTCATTTCAGGGCCAAGGATCGGGTCAACACCAGGGAATTTGTTGAATGGGAATACTGCTTCTTTCACAGAGAAGTGAGCAGGGATAATCTCTTTGGTAAAGCCTTGAGACTCAAGAGATTGGCCAGCCATACAACGTGCAGCTACTTTTGCTAAAGATTCACCGATACATTTAGAAACGAACGGAACCGTACGAGAAGCACGAGGGTTCACTTCCAGAATGTAAACATCATCACCTTTCACCGCAAACTGAACGTTCATCAAGCCTACAACGCCAAGCTCTTTAGCCATAGCGATGGTTTGACGACGCATTTCGTTTTGCACGTCTTCAGACAATGAATATGGAGGAATCGAACATGCAGAGTCACCAGAGTGAATACCGGCTTGTTCAATGTGCTGCATAATACCGCCGATCACCACGTCTTTACCGTCAGATACGCAGTCCACGTCAACTTCGATGGCATCGTCAAGGAAGTGATCGAGAAGAACAGGCGCTTCATTCGATGCTTGTACGGCATCACGTAAGTAGCGTTTTAATTCTTCGTCGTTATACACGATTTCCATCGCACGACCACCGAGTACGTATGAAGGACGTACCACCAGTGGATAACCCACTTTAGCTGCTTCAGCCATACCTTCTTCAGCAGATTTTACGATGCTGTTATTCGGTTGACGAAGTTGCAGGCGTTGAATCATTTGTTGGAAACGTTCACGGTCTTCTGCACGGTCAATCGCATCTGGAGATGTACCGATAATTGGCGCACCAGCTTCTTCCAAAGCACGAGCCAGTTTCAGTGGAGTCTGACCGCCGTACTGAACGATAATACCTTTCGGCTTTTCAGTACGTACGATTTCAAGAACGTCTTCAAGTGTAATCGGTTCGAAGTACAGACGATCAGACGTGTCATAGTCAGTTGAAACCGTTTCAGGGTTACAGTTCACCATGATGGTTTCATAACCGTCATCACGCATTGCCAGGGCAGCATGTACACAGCAGTAATCGAATTCGATACCTTGACCAATACGGTTAGGACCGCCACCAATCACCATGATTTTGTCACGGTTAGACGGATTAGATTCACACTCTTCATCGTAAGTTGAGTACATGTACGCTGTATCAGATTCAAACTCTGCTGCACATGTATCCACACGTTTGTAGACTGGAGTTACGCCCAGATTCCAACGGTGCTTACGGAATTGTTTTTGTGAAATACCCATCAGGTTGGCAATACGGTGGTCAGATAAACCTTTACGTTTAAATGAACGGATATTGTCAGCGTTAAGATCACCAAAACCTAAAGATTTGATTTGTTCTTCAGTTTTAACGATGTCTTCGATCTGGATCAGGAACCAGCGGTCAATATTGGTTGCCGCAAATACTTCATCAAGCGTGAAACCGTGACGGAATGCATCAGCCACATACCAGATACGTTCTGGACCTGGAACTTTAAGTTCTTGAAGAATCTTCTCGCGCGCACCTTCAGTACCCACTTCGATTTTTTCATCAAAACCAGTTGCACCAACTTCAAGACCGCGAAGTGCTTTGTTCACAGACTCCTGGAAGTTACGACCAATCGCCATAACTTCACCTACAGATTTCATCTGTGTAGTTAGTGTCGCATCAGCTTGCGGGAATTTTTCGAAGTTGAAACGTGGAATCTTGGTAACAACGTAGTCAATTGCTGGTTCGAACGATGCTGGAGTTGTACCGCCAGTAATGTCGTTTTTCAGCTCATCAAGGGTATAACCAACAGCCAGTTTCGCTGCGATTTTCGCAATCGGGAAACCAGTCGCTTTAGATGCCAGTGCAGATGAACGCGATACACGTGGGTTCATCTCGATGATTACCATACGACCATCTTTCGGGTTAATACCGAACTGAACGTTAGAACCACCCGTTTCAACACCGATTTCACGAAGAACTGCTAAAGATGCATTACGCATCAACTGGTATTCTTTATCAGTCAGTGTTTGTGCAGGCGCAACAGTGATCGAGTCACCGGTGTGTACGCCCATTGGGTCAAAGTTTTCGATCGCACATACAATGATACAGTTGTCGTTTTTGTCACGAACAACTTCCATCTCGTACTCTTTCCAGCCAATCAATGATTCATCGATCAATAATTGGTGAGTAGGAGAGAGGTCGAAACCGCGTTCACAGATTTCCAGGAATTCTTCACGGTTGTAAGCAATACCACCGCCTGAACCACCCATCGTAAATGATGGACGGATAATCACAGGGAAACCGAAGCGCGCTTGAATCTCAAGTGCTTCTTCCATAGATTCAGCAATAGCAGCTTTTGGACATTCCAGACCAATTTTACGCATTGCTTCGTCAAACAGTTTACGGTCTTCTGCTTTTTCGATCGCTTCTTTGGTCGCGCCGATCAGTTCAACGTTGTATTTTTCAAGAATACCGTTGGCATCCAGTGCAAGGGCACAGTTCAGTGCAGTCTGGCCACCCATCGTTGGAAGCACAGCATCTGGACGTTCTTTTTCAATAATTGCTGCAACAGTCTGCCAGGTAATCGGTTCGATATACGTTGCATCTGCCATTGCAGGGTCGGTCATAATGGTCGCTGGGTTAGAGTTCACCAGAATAACGCGGTAGCCTTCTTCACGAAGCGCTTTACATGCTTGAGCACCTGAGTAGTCAAACTCACATGCTTGACCGATGACGATCGGACCAGCACCAATGATCAAGATGCTTTTAATGTCAGTACGTTTAGCCATGATGCTTCCTTAATTACTTCTTAGATGCTTCGATAAGTTCGATGAAATGATCGAACAATGGTGCGCAGTCATGTGGACCAGGGCTTGCTTCAGGGTGACCCTGGAAGCTGAACGCAGGTTTGTCTGTACGATGAATACCTTGGTTCGTACCATCAAACAGTGAGCGATGAGTCACACACAATACCGCAGGCAAGGTGCTTTCATCCACTGCGAAGCCGTGGTTTTGAGAAGTAATCATCACTGTACCAGTTTCGATGTTCTGTACAGGATGGTTAGCGCCATGGTGACCGTGCGGCATTTTTACCGTTTTAGCACCCGATGCAAGAGCAAGAATCTGGTGACCTAAGCAGATACCAAATACTGGAATTTCAGTTGTTTCAACAATTGTTTTTACAGCTTCAATTGCGTAGTCACATGCAGCTGGATCGCCAGGACCATTTGACAGGAATACGCCATCTGGATTTAACGCAAGTACTTTTTCAGCAGGAGTTTGTGCAGGCACCACAGTCAATTTACAGCCGCGGTCTGCGAGCATACGCAAGATGTTGGTTTTGACACCGTAGTCGTATGCAACCACATGGAATTTAAGTTCAGGTTGAGTAAAGCCTTTGCCAAGTGCCCATGAGCCTTCAGTCCATTCGAAACCGGTCGGATCACAGCATTCTTTCGCAAGGTCTAAATCACTTAAACCACCGAATGCACGTGCTTTTTCGACTGCTTCTTCTTCAGTGATGTTTTCACCCGCAAGGATACAACCGTTTTGTGCACCTTTATCACGCAAAATTCGAGTTAATCGTCGCGTGTCGATGTCAGCAATGGCAACTACATTGTGCTGTTTTAAATAATCACCGAGTGATTGATTCGCACGGAAGTTACTATGTAGTAAAGGAAGGTCACGGATAATTAAACCGTTTGCCCATACTTTATGAATACGACCTGATTCAGCGTCTTCTTCGTTGCAACCTGTGTTACCGATATGTGGGTAAGTTAGCGTTACAAGCTGCTGTGCATAACTAGGATCAGTCAAAATTTCTTGATAGCCAGTCATGGCAGTGTTGAAAACGACTTCACCAGTCGTACAACCCGATGCGCCAATTGAAGTACCTTTAAAGATAGTTCCGTCGGCAAGGGCTAAAATTGCTGGGGTGCTCAAACCAAAGCTCCTGAAATTTAGGCTGTAAAAAAGCGAGTAGACGAAAAAAAAGGAAGGTTAATTTTTAAACCTACCCTCCTATGTCTGCTCGCTTGAACTTAACACGGCATTATACGCAGAACCACTCCCCAAGTCCAATAGCTTTACAGCAAAAGTATGAGATAAATGGCTTGCTTTTTGCTTGAAAGTCTGTTTTACGAACAACGTAAAAAAATGTAAGCAATTAAGAATTGTCTAACAAATCAAATCTTAATTTTTATCAAAACTACTAATATGGATGAGTCGTAATATAACTATAGGAATAAGACACATGACTACAGCAGCGAAATCTTCTCAATCCAAGAAAAAGATCAATACCGTGGTTTCAGAAACGACTGAACAGCTTGAAAAAGTAGCAGCTGAAGCCAAAGAACAGGTGGTGGAAACCATCGAAGAAAGCAAAGAGAAACTTGAAGTCGAAGCGAAACAGCTGGGTGATACTGTGCAGGAGCAGTTACGTCAGTTGAAACAGGATCTGTTGCAACGGATCGATACTTTGAAAGAGCAGTTATTTGGTTCGCAAAAAGAACTGACTGAATTAACCAGCTTTATCAAAACCGAATTTACTGCAGTCATTGAAGACTTATCCAATATGGGTAAGGAACTGAAAGAAGATGTCAGCCAGATCTCGACCAAACATAAAGAGCATCTGACTGGTACATTCAAGCGCTCAAAAGACAGTACCATTGAAGTTCTAAAAAAGGTCAAACCCATGGTAAAAGCTGAAAGT
>NZ_DFDO01000259.1:2351-9305 GCF_002367915.1 Acinetobacter sp. UBA3025 | reverse complement strand
ATTCTGTCACGTACGGGTGGTGCACCAACTTTCGCGATTGGTATGGCGCATATCATTACCGAAATCTTTAACAGCCGTGAAATGATGGCCTTCTGGTATCACTTTGCAATTCTGTTTGAAGCTTTATTCATTTTGACAGCGGTAGATGCGGGTACTCGTGCATGTCGCTTCATGGTTCAGGATACAGTTGGTATCGTGATTCCTGCGGTAAAACAATCTCATAACTTCTTCGGTAATATGCTGGGTACAGCCGTTGCTGTGGCTGGCTGGGGTTTCTTCGTTTATCAGGGCGTTGTTGATCCATTAGGCGGTATTAATAGCTTATGGCCATTGTTCGGTATTGGTAACCAGATTCTGGCTGCAATGGCATTGATTTTGGGTACTGTGATTCTGTTCAAGATGAAGAAAGAGAAATATGTGTGGGTAACCATTGTTCCAACCGTATTCCTGTTTATTACTTCAATGACAGCCGGTTGGCAAAAGATTTTCCATGAAAATCCAAAGATCGGTTTCTTGGCACAGGCAGAGCGTTTCAATACGGCAATTGCGAATAATGAAATTCTGGCACCAGCGAAAACCCTGGCTGAAATGCAGACTGTCGCAATGTCGAACCAGATCAACGCAGCACTTTGTGGCTTCTTCATGATCGTAGCGTTTGTAATGCTATTTGCTGCGATTGGCGTGATCCGTCGTGCCCTGGCGAGCCCGGTACCAACTGTAAATGAAGCCGAAGCAGTATATCGCGATCCTGAAGAAATTCAGCCTGCAAAAGGACATTAAGGAGCAGCGCATGAACTTGAAGTTTGCTAAAGGTGGAAAAGCGGTTATCTATAAAATCATCAAGATGACCGTGATGTCACAAAAAGACTTAATCCTGAACCCGAAAAACTGGTCACGGATTGCAACGTTGTGGCAGCGTTTACAGCAGAGTTTCCGCCTGATGGTGGGTGTGCCGGATTATCAGACCTATCTGGCGCATATGAAAAAGCACCATCCTGATCTGGAAGCGATGGACCCTAAAACATTTTATCGTCACTGTGTAGATTCGCGTTATCCATCTGCCGGTGGAGATATGAAGAAGTGTCCATGCTAATGGATGAATAAAATGAGCGCCTTTCGGGGCGCTTTTTTACGGGCAAATTTTAGGATTCAAACAAGATAAAACAAAATTATGATCTATTTTGACATTGGGAATTTAAATTTTTAAAAGTCTTTACCTTTTAGGTATAAGTTCAGATCTCAAAGGTTTTTAATAACCTGTTTTCTCTAATAAATATGCCAATCAAAATGTAATTTTTCTAAACTTTAATCTTAAAGCTTCAATTGGCTCTTATAGGAAATTTAATCATATAAAATTTCTAAAATTCCTAATTTATTCTGCAGAAATAAAGTCGGCAGATGACTGATCTTTGGGGAATTTTAAAAAACAGTGTATGTTAATCCTACAGCATGTTTTATTAGGGAAAATATTGTGATCTGGGGCATGAAACAAAAAGAAAAGCTGGATATTGCGCACAACAATGATGAGCTTGAACAGAAGCTGGCTGATTATGCCCCCAAGATTCAAAAATTTTTCCAAGAAATTAATGCCATTGTTCTGGATAAACATGCACAGACCAGATTAGCCCTATGCTGTCTGATTGCAGGCGGGCATGTCTTGTTTGAAGATTTACCCGGTTTGGGCAAGACAACATTGGCAAGCAGCCTAGCCCATCTCGCAGGACTGAAATTTCAGCGAATTCAGTTTACCAATGACATGCTGGCCAGTGATGTGATCGGTATCAATATGTTTAACCAGAAAGAACATCAATTCGAGTTTAAGCAGGGGCCTATTTTTACCCAGATTTTGCTGGCAGATGAAATTAACCGTTCCAGTCCCAAAACTCAGAGTGCCTTGCTGGAGGCGATGGAAGAAGGCTATGCCACTGTCGATGGGATACGTTATGCTTTGCCTAAGCCATTCTGGGTAATCGCGACCCAGAACCCCTTATTTCAAAGTGGCACTTATGCCTTGCCTGAATCTCAGCTAGACCGCTTTTTAATGCGTCTGTCTTTAGGTTATCCATCCCGTCATGCTGAAAAACTGTTATTACAGCAAGAATCCCGTTTTGCCTTGATCGCTAGCTTGGCACATGTATTTACTGAAAATGAAGTGCTGGAATTACAGCAGTTGACCCAGCAGATTTTTATCAGTGAAGCGGTTCAGGAATATATGCTAGATCTTGCGGAAGAAACCCGTAAGAAACGCCAAGGCTTATCAACACGAGGTTTGCTGGCGCTTAAACGTGCAGCACAGGCGAATGCCATTATTCAGCAACGTAGCTTCGTAACTCCGGACGATGTACAAGCCGTTTTTGTGGCAGTCGCCGCCCATCGTCTGGGGCTGAGCGATGCAGAAACATTAAATGTGATGCAACAGGTCGCAGTCAGTTAAAGGAGTCCGCTCTTGGATAAAACCTGGCAAAACTGGCTGGCGAAACGCTTTCAATTTTCACAGCAAAAACGACTTTCTCAAAAGGATGTACTGGTCTTTATTTATCAGCAGGGCTATCTGTATCTGGTTCTGATTTTTATCACCTTTATCGCTGGCGTGAACTATGCCAATAACCTGATTTTAGGTTTCTGCTTTCTGATTAGTGCAGTGCTATGTGTCAGCTTCTATCTGACCTTTAAACAGTTGCATGATCTGGATATCGAAATGGTTGCTGAAGACGTTGGGCAGGTGGGTCATGCGCTTAATCTATATTTTTATTTTCAGCAAGCGACAGCCCGGCCGCGTTATCTGTATATTAAGGCCGGCAATCAGCTGGAGAAAGTTTATCTGACTGAACAAAAGCAGCATTGGATGCTACCATTTTATGCTGAACGTCGCGGTAAATTTGAGTATCCGGTGATTCAGATCTATTCGGTTTATCCCTTTGGCCTGGTACGAGCCTGGACCTATCTTTATCATCATCAGTTTGCTTGGGTGGCACCTAAAGCTAAAAACAATACTTCGGAAAACAAGATTTATCAGAATAGCTTTGAACCGGATATGGATGAGTTCCGTGAATTACGAAATTATCAATCTGGAGACTCATTGCAGGCGGTTTCCTGGAAACAGTTTGCACGTGGGCAAGGCTTGTATGTCAAAGTCTTTGAACAGTATCAGGATGAACATAGCTTTGAGATTCATTATGAACACATGCCTAGCCAGTCGCATGAGGAGAAACTGGGCTTGATGATGGGACTGATTGAGCAATGTGAGCAGCAGCAATGTGCATATGCACTGCATTTACCTCAGGCAGAATTGCCGCAGGGAGCAGGTGAAGAACAGTTACGTAAGGCCAAACAATTATTGGCTCAGGCATAACGGGTGAATCTATGATTGATGGAAAAATCCGAATTTCGATCGTCTTGACCCTAGGCTTGATCATCCTTGCCCAAGTAGCTTTCATCCCGGTGCTGCTCAGCATTATCTTTGTCATTAGCTTACTGTGTATCTGGATTTTTCTTAAACGGCAAAAGCCATTTTCTAAAATAGGAACTTTTCTTCTCACGGCCTTAGCATTAGGTAGTATTTATCTTAGCTACCAAAGTTTTATTGGAGTGGAGGCAGGTGTTGCAGTTCTTTCCACTTTTTTATTTGCCAAATCACTGGAAACGAAAAACCGGCGGGATCTGATTATTCTGTTTAATTTTGCGCTTTTTGTTGCGGCCAGTTCATTTCTATATAGCCAATCTTTTGGCATGGCTGTTGTGATTATTCTATGCTTATTAAGCTGTCTAATTGGCTTATACCGGATTCAGACCAGTGAGTTTCAGCAGAGTCAGCAATCACCACGTATAGCCTTACAGCAAGATGCCAAATATGTCGGCAGATTTGTGCTTTATGCTCTGCCGTTTTTTATTTTGTTATTCATTTTCTTTCCGCGTTTGCCACCGCTTTGGCATATCCCAATTCCAGAAAATAAAGGCGTAACCGGAATCGGTGACAGTATGTCACCGGGCGATATTGCTGAATTATCTCAATCTAATGCTCTAGCTTTCAGGATTATTGGTGATGTGAGTAAACTGCCGCCACGTTCAGAGTTGTATTGGCGGGCATTGGTGCTAGATGAATATGATGGACAGCGCTGGACCAGTAGCTTTATTAATCAGCAGCCTTTAATCCGTCAGCCTGGAGAAGTTGTTCCAGTATCCACATCAGGGTGGAATTACCAATATTTGGCTGCTGATCCTTCTGTGTTCTGGGTGATGGGCCTGGAAAAGTCGATGCCTTTGGAACGCCGTTATTATAATCGTCAGGACTGGAGTATCGTACCAAGGCGTTTAACCCAACGAGTAGAACCGATCCATTTGCAATGGCTGGGTAATCACAATGCTGAAAGTGCTCTACCAGAACAATTTGTTCAGCGACTGAATACCCAGACTCAAGTCCATTTGGATACTCAGGCACAACAGCTGGCACAGCGTTTATATCTACAAAGTGGGGAGGATCCGCGACGTTATATCCGAACAGTCTTGAACTGGTACCAGCAAAATCATTTTGTATATACCCTGAAACCAGGTGTACTCGGCAAAAACCGGATTGATGAATTTCTGTTTAAATCCCGGCAGGGTTTTTGTGAGCACTATGCTTCCAGTTTTGTGATGCTGATGCGATATGTGGGAATTCCGGCACGTGTGGTCACAGGTTATCAAGGCGGACAATTGGCGCCCGATGGGAAAAGTTGGGAAGTTCGTCAGTTGGATGCTCATGCCTGGACAGAAGTCTGGATTGACCAAAGATGGCAGCGTTTTGATCCTACCGCAATGGTAGCCCCGCAACGTATTGATGATGGGATGCAAAATTTAATCTCGCAAGATGAGCGAGTATGGGCAAGTAATTCTGGCTGGACATCACACCGTAATATATGGCTGACCAAACTAAGAGTCTGGAGTGATTATGCAAGTTACCAATGGCAAAGTAAGGTCGTAGGCTATAATGCCGAATCACAGCAGGGCTGGTTAGCGAAACTGGGCCTAAGTTCAGTCTATTCCAGCGTAATTATTTTAATATCTGGTATTGGCATACTCGTACTGCTTTATATTTTAAAAATCTATTTTAAAAATCGGCAGTTACAGTCACCTTTTGAACATTCTATTCAGCAGTTTAATCAGTCTTTAAAAAAAGATTTGAGAAAACAGTCTGCGGAAACTTTTCATCAGTGGATGTTAAGGCTATCTCAGCAAGTTCAGGACAAAGATCAGACTGTATTCTTTGAAGCAATTAGACTATTTGAAAAATCAATTTATTCAGGCAGGGAATTCTCAGACCAAGATCTGAAACAATTCAAAGATTTGCTTAAAACTTGTACGTATATATTGAAAATTAAATGAAAAGACTTGTTTTGAGATCGAAAAATTTATAATATGCCAAGCATTCTAGGTGTATAGCTCAGTTGGTTAGAGCGCTACGTTGACATCGTAGAGGTCTCCAGTTCGAGTCTGGATATACCTACCAGGATTCAAAAACTAATGTTATAAGGGTTTTAAGCGAAAACAGTAGCTTAAAACCCTTTTTTTATACCTACAATAAAAAGTATCTTTATCCGCGTTATCCTTAAAATCGCTGCTTTTTACCGATTATACAGCTTAATTTACGTCAAGGTTACGACAAGAATTTTGGAAAGTACGTCATGAAATTAACTGAGCCAAGAATAAGAAAGTACATTGAATCTTTTGATAATAAAATAATGCTATGAATAAGGTCAGATCATTCTGTTATATGGACATTTCGGTTTGCACTTAAAACTGCAATGTGATGGGGGAAATGGGTATAAAGATAAAAAATATTTACGATAGAAATGTTCATCTGCCAAAGACTAAAAATGGTGATGCACTTAATATGCCGTTAAATATAAAGGCTATAGAGCTTCTGGATTTGATTCAATATGACGGACTTAATATTAATCCCTCAAAAAGAGAATTCATTTAAGTTGATATGGAAACGTAGAAAGCAAAAGGCAGGGCTTCCAGATATTCATTTTTATGACACGCGACATAAAGCACTCAACCCTTTGTGAATAAATAGAAATTATCGATTGATGTGCTGGCCCTGATCACTGGGCGTATATCAAAGTGCTGGCAAATACTTACTACACCCGGGATCGAAGATATTGCTGACATGTTAGAGGCTACATACGAAAAGCCTTATTCAGTTAATGGGGTAGGGTGAGTAGTGAGGCTGAGGATTTTTGTGTGATATGAGATTGTTAATCTTCAGTTATCGTAAAGTGATGTCTCATTAAGTCAGTATTATTTGCATCATTTATTATAGAAATTAATACATCATATATAGCAGTTAGCTCATCTAGACTATGGAAAGCGCTCTTTCTGTTTATACGCTTACACATATCAAAAATATCTTCTTGGACTTCTTCAGCATGGTTAATTTTTCCTTTAGTGAGTGTAATTAACTTTCGAATATCACCTTCTATTACTTCGCTATTCTGATCGAGTGATTTGATAGACCCTTCCGACAATTTCAATATTTTTTTAAAATTATTTATTCTTAATGCGTTTTTATCTAAAGCTATGAGTGACATATTAAGGGATTGTATCTTTAATTCAAATTTTCTTTGTTCATCTGCACGATCTTCCTGTTTTTTTGCAATTTTTATCTGTTCAATTATTTGTGTATAACCAAAAATTGCAAGACTTAGCGCTAATATGCCTATCAGAATCTGAATCTGTCCTGAATTGCTCTCAGCCCATGTCGAAAAACTAACTAAATAATTCAGCATAAAATAAGTCCTTATTGTAAATTAATCAGCATTCTACCCAAATTTAATTAGAAGATTCTTATTAATTAAACCAACATACTGGCATTATCTAAAGCCTATTAAACCAATAGAACCATTTTTTTTATTTGAATTACGGTCGATACATTTCCAGTGTTTGTAAAGGTAATTAAAAAAAATGCACATAATT
>NZ_DFDO01000259.1:505-2172 GCF_002367915.1 Acinetobacter sp. UBA3025 | reverse complement strand
AAAGGTAATTAAAAAAATGCACATAATTTAAACTGAAGAAAGAGTAGAAAAATGACTATTATTTAGGTTGTCTTAAGTCTTCAGGATCAACTTTCAATTTATCAGGTGCAGATCATAAATTTCGATAGGGAATAGCAGATCTGTTTCAATTCGCTTTTTAACCCATACTTATGGAAATTACGGCCATTGATAATTTATTTTCATGATACCCAACATGTAGATAAAAATTGATGGCAAAAAACCGAATTAAGCACACATTAAGTTTATAGATAAATTTGTCTGATTTTTAATTTAATTAATTGAATTATAATGATTAAATTATAATTTTTGGTAAAATTAAGCAAAATCTGCAAATTAACCTTCTAATGCACAAATCGCATGGTTTGGCAATGTGCCGATTCGAAAAAAGGTTCATTTTCACGTAGAATACTGCTGTCGGTGAATCACGCTGACAATTTTTATTTTACGAATTTTTCAGGCAAAGTTGAATATGTATTGATATTCCTTTGACTGAGGTGCAACCAGCACCACTACTTTCAAAGTTTATTTAAGTAACCGGTTCGCTGAAATTAGGCCAAAAGCCTGATGATCAGAAACTCAATCCAAAGCAAGGGGCTATATATGGCTGGTGGAAAGTCAACAATCATTTACACACTGACCGACGAGGCGCCATTATTGGCGACTTACTCTCTACTGCCGATCATTGAGACCTTTACTAAGCCGGCGGGCGTTGAGATTGTTAAGACAGACATCTCTGTAGCCGCACGCGTACTTGCAGAATTCGCAGACTATCTAAGCGATGAGCAGAAAGTTTCAGATAACCTGGCAGAATTAGGTCGTCTTACTCAGGACCCAGATACTAATATCATTAAACTCCCTAATATTAGTGCGTCTGTTGCTCAGTTGACGTCATGCATTAAAGAACTTCAGTCTAAGGGCTATGCACTGCCTGATTATCCGGAAAACCCGACTACTGAAGAAGAAAAAGCAATTAAAGCGCGTTATAGCAAGTGCCTAGGTTCAGCAGTGAACCCAGTACTTCGTGAAGGTAACTCTGACCGTCGTGCGCCGACAGCAGTGAAAAACTACGCGAAAAAACACCCACATTCTATGGGTGAATGGAAACCTTGGTCACAAACTCACGTTTCTCACATGCAAGAAGGCGACTTCTACCATGGCGAAAAGTCTATGACTTTAGACCGTGCACGTAATGTGAAAATGGAACTGATCACCAAGTCTGGTGAAACTATCGTTCTTAAGCCAAAAGTTGCGCTTCAAGACGGCGAAATCATCGACTCAATGTTCATGAGCAAAAAAGCCCTTTGCGACTTCTATGAAAAAGAATTAGAAGATTGTAAAGAAGCTGGCATCCTGTTCTCTTTACACGTTAAAGCGACCATGATGAAAGTATCACACCCGATCGTATTCGGTCACTGTGTGCGTATTTACTACAAAGATGCGTTTGAGAAACACGGTAAACTGTTCGACGAGCTAGGCATTAACGTAAACAACGGTATGGCTGGTCTTTACGAAAAAATCGAATCTTTACCGACTTCTTTACGTGAAGAAATCATTGAAGATCTTCATGCATGTCAAGAACACCGTCCAGCACTTGCGATGGTTGATTCTGCAAAAGGTATTACCAACTTCCATTCTCCAAACGACGT
>NZ_DFDO01000259.1:0-302 GCF_002367915.1 Acinetobacter sp. UBA3025 | reverse complement strand
TTCTGTAAATGGAATGGTAACTTCGACCCACGTACTATGGGTACAGTTCCTAACGTTGGTCTGATGGCTCAAAAAGCTGAAGAATACGGTTCTCACGACAAGACTTTCGAAATTCCAGAAGCGGGTGTTGCGAACATCACTGACCTTGAAACTGGTGAAGTGTTGATGTCTCAAAACGTGGAAGAAGGTGATATCTGGCGTATGTGTCAGGTGAAAGACGCACCGATCCGCGACTGGGTAAAACTTGCTGTAACGCGTGCACGTAACTCTGGCATGCCTGCAATCTTCTGGCTTGACCCGTA
>NZ_DFDO01000170.1:7712-8877 GCF_002367915.1 Acinetobacter sp. UBA3025 | reverse complement strand
AAAATCAGGTCTCCAACCGGCGAACCTTTGTGTGGTGCACCTACTGTGGTTAATGAAGCCACCAGTTTAGGTTCTGAACCAGCCACATAACGAATCGTTGGTCCACCATGTGAATGTCCGATCAGGTTGACTTTATCTGCACCGGTAATTGCAGCAATTTCCTTGACCTGCTCCAAAAGTTGTTCACCGCGAATTTCAGATGAGTTAAAAGGGGAGACCCGTGTCGCCCAGACATTCGCACCATTACGGGCCAGATCAGGTAAAATCTGATACCAGTAATCCAGTCCAAACTGATCAGTGCCAACTCGGATGAAACCCGCCATACCATGTGAAAATACAATCGGATATTTGGTTTTGGCATATTGTGAACTGGCTTTCGCCGTCACCTGACTGGCCTGAGTGGAGGCATGAGTCGTGAAACAGGCCGCTGCCATGAGCAGACCTGCCGTTAATACTCCATATTTCATCATTATTTCCTCATTCTTATTGTTGTGTTAAGGCGATCCTCGCCATAATGTGGGGAATAGCCAGCTGAAAAGCTGACCCATTAAGCGTTTTGAGTGTTTTATCTCCCTATTTTTTTAAGTGAAAATAACGAAAAAGCCCTTATATCCGCAGATAGAAGGGCGATGAAAATTATAGATTCTGAAGTTTTAAACGATTGGCATGTTGACGGTACATTGCAACTGGATCCGGAGCAAACAGGCCTTTAAGACCAAACATCATATTGGCCAGATCGGTATGGTTCAGCTTGTATTGGTCATTAATCACCTTACCAATGAATGCACTACAACGGGCAATCATGCCATCGTTGTCTTTATTGCCGTAAGATAAAGGGCCAAGCTGCATCAGGATGGTATCGATATCCAGTGCATTGGTCGCTTGAGCCACACCGGTCCAAGAATAATAATAGATACCGTTACGGTCTTTTGATTTCAGGTTCTTATTACAGTTTTCTGTGGAGGCTAAGACACCATCCTGCACCATCTGTTTGGCCACGCTGGCATTAAAAGAGCTGGAGCCAGTTTGGGTCAGGGATTTGATGGATGCATCGAAATCAATTTCCAGTTCAGGTTTGAACTGTCCCAGTGCGATCAGTGGCCCAATAATATAATCACCGAGAACATTAAAAGCAGTGCGGGTAAGAGTATTGTTCTGAATATCA
>NZ_DFDO01000170.1:0-7604 GCF_002367915.1 Acinetobacter sp. UBA3025 | reverse complement strand
ATTGTTCTGAATATCATCGGCCACTTTAGAGCCATGATAGGTGCCTGCGACCCCTGTAATGGATGCAATCTGCTGCGGTCGAGTTGCTGCCACATAGAGTACTGTCGGACCACCATGTGAGTGACCGATGAGATTGATTTTTTCCTTCCCTGTAATTGCCAGCACTTCATCGACCTGATGAATGAGCTGTTCACCGCGGTGGGCCGTGGTATTGGCAGGCGACAATTGGGCGGCAAACACGGTCGAACCATTACGAGCCATATCCGGCAGAATCTGATACCAGTAATCTAAACCAATGGTATCGGTACCTATGCGTTGCCAGCCTAACCAGCCATGCACCATCAAAATAGGATACTTGGTTTTGGCATAGTCTGATTTGGCTTTTTCAGTGACCTGAACTGCACTTGCTGCCGCCTGGGTTTATGTTGAAAAGCCAAAACCGAGGCCTGCTGCCAAGGAAAGCGCCAGCATCTGTGTTGTTTTAATAAAAGTACGCATAACCGTTCCTTTGTTCATTTTATTGTTATAAAAAGCAATCATTGCTCGGGAGTATTGATGCGCGATAAATATTGAAGTTGGATGTCTCGATCGTGCAGACCTAATCTTCAATCACGTGCAAAAATTATTATTTTGAAGCAGAAGCATTTTTTCATGCTGATGAGCCAATTCCATGTCATTTCGGGCCATGCCCGATGAGCATTTATGAGTCCATAAATTTACAATTTATATACGTGTGTATTTTATTGTTAACTCCTTGAAATATAAGATTGATGAATGTTTAGGTTGAAATAGTTAGAAACAAATAACAATGTTAAAAAAAGTAATCAGCCCAAGAAAATCAAGGCTTTCAGAGGGAAATGGCTCTGTCAAACTCTCAAAATAGAGGGTCAGCGTTACTGTTTTTATATAAGAGATGAGACAAAAAAAAAGGGAATAAGAGAAGATATTCGACGCCGTAGCAGTACTTGTAGCTACGGCGTCAATGAGCAATTTTAGCTGAAAATTAATTGGCAAAGGGTAGGGTCCCACCCTGATCATGTACCTGTTCAAATGTACCTACACGAAGCCGTTCTTCAGGGCGCTGGAAATGTTTCTGACGCAACTGATCAACTGCCTGCTGTTTGGCATTTTCACTCAGGCCACTTTTTAGGATGTTATCGCGCTCGCCCAAGTAACGCGTCACCCTGGATTTCCAATTCGCACGTTCATCATCAAGTTTTTCCAGACGTTGGGTTGCTTCAGGACCGACCAGATTCAGGCGCATCTGACGGATTTCTTCCGCAGAACCACCCCGGGCTTTAATATCAGCGGTGAGTTTACGCAGATCTTCCAGTTTATTCAGTTGCTCCAGATTTTCTTGCCAGTCCTGCGGTAACTGCGCAAACAGTTCTTTTAGCTTCTGGGCTTTTTCTGCTTCGCTCAGCTTTTTATCCGCCATGACTGCCATCCGGTCTAAGGTATATTCATGATAGGTATCTTCAGTGCCAAACAGTCCTTCAATTTCATAATCAGAGAAAAAGCGTTTACGCAGGTTCTGGGTGCTGGCATAGATACTGCGGTAGTAAGCTGGATCTTCTTGATCCAGACCTGCAGGTGGAGTCAATTCTCCCAAACCTTGACGATACTGGATATAACGGTCCCAAAGATCCAGAACTTGTGAAAGTGCAGGTTCCTGATAATTTTGCTGAATATAAGTTTTAAAATTTCGCTGGATCTGTTCGAGGGTTTTTTCCCCATACTGGGTAATAAAATATTCAAAACAGTTACGGGTCTGTTCATTGGCAATCAGGCGATTGCTGGCATCCATCTGCATCTGGCAATTAATTTCCGTATCCTGCTGGCTTGGACTCAGGAATATATTATTTACAGGGCCATTGGCCAGTGCTGCTGCCTGTTGAGCGCTGCTTTCATTGGTGGATTGCGGGCCTGAGACACGTGCCTGTGCTTCATCCCTAGGAGCAAGCCATAGAATCAGGGTAATCAAGCACAATACGATGAGCGCAATCACGATCCATAGTTTATATTTCTGCATATCCTATGCACCTTTATTTTAATTATTGGATTATTTTAAATTTTGCATTCGGCAGGATAGGAGATATTGCACCTTATATGCTGTAGAAAAGTTGTAAATAATTGACAGGGGTTTTACCATTGCGCCAATTTATAAAATGTCTGACTTTTTGCCATGAAAGCTTCATCTCCTAAAATTCAGCGTCGTCATATCAGCGGTGTATTTCTATTAAATAAGCCTCTAGGCATCAGCTCGAATGCTGCATTGCAAAAAGTACGCTGGTTATATCGTGCGCAAAAAGCTGGACATACTGGTGCACTAGATCCCTTGGCATCCGGTCTTTTACCGATCTGTCTGGGTGAGGCGACCAAGTTTTCGCATTATCTGCTGGATTCAACCAAACGTTACCAGACCACAGTTTTTCTGGGACATAGCACTACGACAGGTGATGTCGAAGGAGAGATTCTGCTGGAAAAGCCAGTCCCTGAACTGAATGAAGAGTTGATTCAGGAGACAATTGCCAAGTTTGTCGGTGAAATCCAGCAAGTGCCACCGATGTATTCAGCCCTGAAAAAAGAAGGCCGTCCGCTGTACGAGCTGGCGCGTAAGGGTATTGAGATCGAGCGTGAAGCGCGCCCAATTACCATTTATGCAATTGAGCTTTTATCTTTTACTGAAAATAGCATCACGCTGGATGTGACCTGTTCCAAAGGTACTTATATTCGGGTACTCGGCGAAGATATTGCGAAAGCACTTGGTACTTATGGTCATCTGACTTATCTACATCGGATTCAAACTGGTCATTTTGACCTTATTCCAAGCTATACCATTGAATATCTGGAAAGCTTGACTGAGGCAGAACGTGAAGCACTATTACTGCCAGCTTATGCACCGGTACAACATTTCCCGCAGATTCAGGCACCGGAAGGCCGTGCAGAATATTTTAGCCGGGGTATGGAAAGTAATATCGACCATCCGGCAGAGCCACAGGTGCTGGTTTTTGATGGCGAGAAATGCTTAGGTCTGGCTGAAATCACGGATAAAAAACGTTTGGTACCCAAACGTGTTCTTAATCTCTAGGCGCGTTGAATAACAATGGACATCGAGATTATCCTCAGTCTGGTGCTTTTTGCCTTTATGGCAGGAGCGATTGACGCTGCCGTCGGTGGTGGTGGTCTGATCCAGATCCCGGCAATTATGAGTAGCCTGCCGCAGCTGCAACCCGCCACAGTATTTGGCACTAACAAGCTGGCCTCTATTTTTGGTACAGGCTCGGCAGCCTTTTCCTATCTTAGACAGGTCAAACTGCCCTGGGTTTTACTTGGTGTAATTGCGCTGTGCAGCTTTATTAGCTCATTTATTGGAGCAGCCAGTGTCACCTTGATTCCGGTGGATATTCTCAAGCCTTTTGTGCTGATCATGCTGATCGTGATTGCAATCTATACATTCATGAAAAAGCAATTCGGACGGGTACATGTCGAACAAAAGCTGAATAAAAAGATGCTGATACTAGCAGCACTAGGCAGCCTGGCCATCGGTTTTTATGACGGAATTTTTGGCCCGGGGACAGGCAGTTTCTTTATCTTTTTCTTTATCCGTTATCTGAGCGTGGATTTCTTGCATGCCTCAGCCTTATCGAAAATTGCCAATTTCACTACCAATCTTGCGGCACTCAGCTTCTTCATTCCTACAGGTCATGTCCTGTTTCTGGTGGGTGCCATGATGGCAGCTGCGAATATTTGCGGTTCGCTGTTAGGGGTTAAACTGGCCTTTAAATATGGCAGCGGTTTTATCCGGATTCTGTTTCTGATCCTGGTCAGTTTGCTGATTTGCCGTATGGCTTATCAGATGTTTTTAGCCTAAAAATAGATGTAAACTATTCTCGATATTAAAGTTTTTTATACAAATTCGCCTTATAAATATTCCTGACCATTTGCCTGTTTCACTCTATGCTGGAGTAAAGGCATGACAAAAACAGGAGAAAAATTACATGACCACCATTTTTGAAGCATTAAGGGAAAGTCATGAAATCCAGCGTGATCTGGCAGAAAAATTACTGCAAACTTCGGGGGATTCACCAGAACGTCGTGAGTTGTTCAAGCAGCTGAAGAATGAACTGTTTGCGCATGAAACGGCAGAAGACCGTTACTTTTATATTCCATTGATGATGACAGATCCCGGCCTGAACATTACCCGTCATGCCTTGGCAGAACATCATGAAATGGATGAAATGATTGAGGAACTGACTGAAACTGAATTTAGTAGCCCAAGCTGGATTGCAATTGCCAAGAGACTGTCAGATAAGGTTCATCATCATTTGAAAGAAGAGGAGCATGCTTTCTTTCAGCAGGCCGGGAAAATCCTGGGAGATGAACAAAAACAGGCTTTAGCGGATCAGTACAAAACTGAATATCAGCGCTATAAAGAAATGAAAAAAGACATGCTGGTTAAAAGCTAATATTGAAATTCAAATTTTCATGACAAAAAAGATGGCCAGAGTGCCATCTTTTTTTATTTATTCAGCTTTCTATTTTCCGGGTTTTATATTTCTGCCGCGCTTCCCGCATAGTCACGCCAACTGAAGCCAGCATAATACAAACCAGCGCGAGTGTCTGAAGTAGCGTAATTTTTTCACCCAGCAAGATAAAACCTACCAGTGCTGCCAGAGCTGGAGACAGACTGGAAAGCGTGCCATAACTGGTTTTATTCAAGTACTGGAGCGCTTTTAAATCCAGCGCATAAGGAATAGCGGTTGCCAGTACTGCAATGGTAATGGCCTTGCCCCAGTATTGGGTATCAATGAGCGCAGGAGCATTGTTATACAGTCCGATTGGTAGCAAACACAGGGCTGAAATACTGATGGCAATCGTCAGTGCATGCATCCCGATATTTTGCTGTACCACGCGTTGCCCAAAATAGATATACAGCGCCCAGCAGAGGCCAGCCCCTAGGGCACAGGCTGCACCAAACAGATCAAAGTTACTGCTATTGGCTTCCCCCCATGGCACCATCAGCACGATACCTAAAATTGCCAGTAACACCCAGACATAGTCCTTGCGGTTTTGAATCGAAATTAAGGCCAAGCCTAGCGGGCCAATAAATTCCAGTCCGACCGCAATTCCTTGCGGGAGTTTACCCAGCGACATATAGAACAGGATATTCATCACACCCAGAGAAGCACTATAGCAAAGCAGATCCCGCCATTTCAGGAATTGTAAACGTCGAATAACTTTCCAGGAACGGAACATGACACAGACAATAATGGCGGCAAAGCAGAGTCTTAAAATAGTGACAGTGATCGGATCAAGCACCAGGAAAAGTTGCTTGGCGAAGGATGCACTGATCTGGTATGAAGTCATGGAGAGAACCATGTACAACACAGCAAGAAGTTGGACGTTTGGCATGGGAGAAACTACTTATACCAGAAGGGTATAATCGAGATACAGAAGAAAGCGGAAGTATATCAAACTGGTTAATTTTTGATGAGTAGGGCAGACGAATATTTTGTGAATGCGAAGCAGATTTTGGATCAGTGAATTTAAATTTTTGATTTCGTCCCTCACCGAAAAAATTAAATTCAAAATGAATTATTGATGAGATTGTGGTTGCAAATTAATCAATTTTTAATTTGATCTTAATTTTATATTTATTAAAATAGCTTAGACCTCATGATTTGGGTCAACTTTAAAATAACAATGAAAAATAAAACGATGAAAAAATAATAAGGTAGATAATAATGAAATTAAGATTACTCTCTTGTGCTGTCTTGAGCCTTATGCTGACTGCATGTGGTGGCTCTGATTCTGATAATAACGAGCCAGTCGCAGGTCAACCAACCCCAACCAATCCTGGTAATCCGAGCAATCCTGGAACTCCGGATAATGGTGATGGAACATCAGATACGATTTCTGAATTCTATACCTATCAGTTCAACCTGCCGAATATTGATGCTTCAGATATGGAGTCGGAAAAGCTTCTATTGGCCAGCCATAAAAATAAAATTACTGACGGCATTTTGTATGCAGATGATAACCGGGCTGTTGATACTGAATATGATCTTGACGAAGATATGACCTTCCCAATTTATGTCACAGAAAAAGGTGTATTCCCTGCAGATCGTGCCCGTACAGCATTAGGTTATAAACTGGAAAAAGTACTGGAAAATACTTCTGAACAATTTACCAGTCGTCCCGTCACTATTCCGGAAAATAACATCAGTAATCATCGACACCTGGAGTGGTACGACCTGTCAGGTAAAGCCTTAACTGAACGTACCAATATTACTGTCGTGAAGATGTATGACGATACCGAGACCAGAGTTTTCTTTGATACTGATACCATGGATGCTGAGCGTAAATATTACAATCAGTTTGCTACCAATTTTGTCAGTTTGCAGAAGGCGCGTACTTTCCCGAACGGATCTAAATGTTTCCGTATTCTGGCGGAGCATCCTGAGGAAGAATTTATTGAATTTGATCCGGATATCAAAACTGGCTATCGTACACTGTCTGAATGGCAGACAGGCGAGTCTGTTCAAGAGATGGCGAAAACCATTTTAGATGGCACGATGGCTAACCTGAAATTTAAAAAAGCCGAATATAAAGACGATGCCCAGCAATATTATAAATACTTTGGTGCGATCGAATATCAGGGTGAAATTTATTCCAGTACTTTCTCGGAACATGGAGAGCATATTGATCATGCCGATTATATTGCTCAGGCAAGAAAAGCTGCCTTGGACAATTTAAGGGAAGAGGGTGCAACTCCTCTAATGCTTAAATGGACAGATTACCTGTATGACCATCTTGCTTCGGCATGTGATGGCTATAATGTGACAGCAGCTACTGCATTAAATACGGCTATTAAAGATGCAACGCCACGCTAAAATTAAATAGGTTATTAAAAAAGGCGCTTGAGCGCCTTTTTTATTTAATGCTTTCTTCTTTGTGTGGTCACCGTACAGCCAATTGAAGCGCTAATGATTGTGCCTAATGCCAGCCATTGGGTCCATAATAAAGTTTCACCCAAAAAGATAAAACCGGAAAATGCTGCAATTGCAGGTTCCAGACTCATCAAGGTTCCAAAACTCAAAGCGGTTAAATTTCTAAGTGCAATCATTTCCAGGGTAAAGGGCAGTGCACTGGCCAATATTGCCAGAGCTAAAAAGTACATCAGGCTGATTGGTTCAAAAGTATGAGCTGGCATTCCTGCAAAGAGTGCAATTGGCATCAGTACCAGCATGCCGACGAACATGCCCAGACACACGGTATGATTCCCTGATACACCCGAAGGTTTTTGTCCGGCCACGATATACAGTGCCCAGCAGGCACCTGCACTCAAGGCAAATAGAATACCAATCGGATCAAGTGGGTGTACGGCCTGATCAAAGGGAAACAGCAGCACCAGCCCTAGAATTGCCAGTCCGACCCAGATAAAATCAAACTTCTGCCGGGCATGAAAAAGCGCAACACTTAAGGGCCCAATAAATTCAAAAGAAACTGCAATACCAAGTGGCAGGCGATCAATCGCCAGATAGAACAGCATATTCATGCCAGCTAATGCCAAGCCATAGCTGATAATCGCTGACCATTTC